>NZ_AP017369.1:3300000-3537507 GCF_002355155.1 Corynebacterium suranareeae
AAGAAAACTGCAGAAAAAGCACGCACAAAATTTGATTATGCATCAAATCATTATGGTGAAGTCGCCCAGCAACTCGACGGCATAAACGTTCGCGCCCACTCATTGACATCGCCTTTGGCTAACGATGAGTTGCGACGCCAGTGGGAAGACGTCAATACTCGTTTCCTTGAAGTCAATGAAATTTTCGGCAATCTAGATGGTTTGTCACATGCTTCGAGCAACAAAGCTTTCAGAAAAGCAGCCCCCGAGATCGAGAAAGCTCACACTGCGGTAACACAGATGGAGACCGCTCAGAAAAACATCGACACTCTCTACGATATGGAGCACGGCAACGAAGATGTTCGTCGCCGTGAGTTGACTCGCTTGCGTTCCGATATGCAGGAAGCTCGTCAAGATATCAATGACAAAGATGCGGTTGTTGATGATGTCCTGCGCACACTCATTCAACGCACGGAAACTATCACCCCAGCAGCCCCAGACTTCATGGATCAATATGCCCGTTTGATTCGTGATTACGCAGTCGCGCTCAAGGGGGTGGAGAAAAACTTGGAAGCAGTTGAACAGACCACTGATCGCACTACCCCAGCAATTTATGATGACAACTGGCGTGTGGGTACGGGCTATAACTCGTGGGTTCCGTACTCCATGATCAGCACGTGGCATGCCGCTGATGCCAGTGCAGCCTCTTCTGCTTCTTCCTCTGGTTCTTCCAATACCACGTTTAGCAGTGGGTTTAGCGGCGCCGGAGGTAGCTCCAGCTGGTAATGACAATCACGGGGATCACTGCCCCGATGGCCCAGCCCACAAGCACATCGCTGGGCCAATGGACACCTACATAAAGCCTGGATAGTCCCACGAGGAGAGCTAACACCCACAGCATTATTTTCCACCATTTGTTCGCAAAATAGCCTATTGCAACAGCACACGCTGCAACCCCCACAGCGTGACCTGAAGGCAGAGAAAAGTTTGTTTCTTCTACCAGGTGAAAAGCTATATCTGGGCGTGGTCTTTCCAATAGTTTTTTCAGAAAATGGCTTGCCAGGTTAGCAAGCCCCACAGCAAGTGGTGCGATGACATTTTTCTGCCACACACCCCACACCAATGAGTAGATAAACATCAGCGTCGGCCCTGTGAGCTGAGTAAATAAAATAATCATTGGTGTCAGCACAGCTATCCGAATGTCGATGAGTACATCTAGAATTAACTGATCCACTAGCGGTCCCTAGGTGAGAATGAACGCATAGCTCACAGCAACAGCGACTATGCCGGCCACTACTCCGGCGCAAATTTCAGCTAATGTGTGGTGCTTAATTTTCATACGTGACCAGGCTGTTACGGGAGTAAACAACAAAGCTAGAAGCCACCACATAGACACTGTTAAACCTAAGAAACTAACGAGGCAGACCCATAAGCCCACATGCACCGAGGCTTTAATTTTCATCGTCACCGCACTAAACACTGCAAGGAAAATCAGGGCAGAAAATACCCCATCCCATATCAGTTGCGGTGTTTCAAGTACTCCCAGCAGGAAAAGTAAGACGATGACGCACACAATGATCCCAACAAAAATTAGCCCCCGTTGAGATCGTGCAGTGACGTGGTGGTTTCCTACTTTGCCAAGGCGCATGAGGCTAATGATCAAGATCATGGGGACAACGCCTGTTCCCAGTGCCGCCACAATTCCTAATGTCCAGGATCTGGTCACACCACCCAAGATGAGGAAGAACACGATATTTAGTACCCACGGTGCACAGATTTCGCTGACCACTCGCGCAAATAATTCGCTTTGGTTTTTATGCTTCACGGCTGTTGTCACAGTATTCACCATATAGTGCCTGTTTTGTTCCACTCTGCGGACTGTGGTTCAACCACAGGTTTTATTCAGAACTCCTTCACTGGGGGTAATTGCTTAAGGCTATATTTTGCCAATTTCCCCATCAAGTGCTCGTGAAACGCATGCAAAGCATCATTTGCAGGAATCACAAACGGGGGCAAGTTGAATGAGCTGTGACACGTTATTGAGTAGAAAGTGAGTCAGAACACTTTCCATTGAAGGAGGATGCTTTGCCGGAACAGGACTTAACCACCTTAGCTACCAATTGGCTTCAATCTTTTGAAAAGGCCACCACAAGCTCCAGCGCTAATGAAGCTGCGGATGCTGTCATTGAGCTTTTTGAAGACGATGGCTACTGGCGTGATCTTTTAGCATTCACGTGGAATCTCACCACAGCAGAAGGCGTGAATGAGATTGCCGACATGATTCGAAACACTTGGCCATCAAGCAAGTTGCACAAGGTAGAACTCACCGACACCCCTGCTGATGAAGGCGACGGCGTGACCCGTGTGCATTTTTCTTGCGAGTCCGCAGACTTCAAGTGCACCGGCATTGTTCGCCTTCGAAATGGTAAGGCGTGGACACTTTTGACCTCTGCTCGTGAACTTTTGGATCATCCAGAACCAAAGGGACGCAAACGCGAATTGGGGGCAGTCCACGGACAAAGCGAGGACAATCGAAATTGGACCGACCGCAAGAATGACCGCCAGGCGGCCTTGGGAGTCACCGAACAGCCCTACACGTTAATTGTGGGTGGTGGACAAGGCGGAATTGCATTGGGTGCACGACTTAAACGTCTGGGCGTACCTACCTTGATTATCGATAAAGCCTCACGCCCCGGCGATCAATGGCGGAGCCGCTACCACTCCCTGTGCCTGCATGATCCAGTCTGGTACGACCACCTCCCATTCCTCCCCTTCCCAGATCACTGGCCCGTATTTACTCCAAAGGACAAGATGGGCGATTGGTTGGAACACTATGTCGGGATTATGGATCTTGATTATTGGACTCACACAGAATGCCTTCGCGCCGCATTCAATGAGGACACCAAGCAATGGGATGTCACCGTTAATAAAGATGGTGCTGAAACAACGTTGCACCCGACTCACTTGGTGATGGCTACTGGCATGTCTGGTAAACCGAACCGTCCTACTCTTCCTGGCCAGGGCAACTTCAAGGGAGAAATTCGCCACTCCTCCGAGCACCCTGGTGGAGATGTAGATCGCGGCAAGAATGTAGTAGTCCTGGGTGCTAATAACTCAGCGCATGATATTTGTGCCGACCTTTATGCCAACGGTGCACACCCAGTGATGATCCAAAGGTCATCCACCCACATTGTGCGCTCTGATTCGTTGATGCGAGAGGTATTCGGCCCTCTATATTCAGAAGATGCAGTGGAAGCTGGAATTGATACTGACACTGCTGATCTTTTGTTTGCTTCATGGCCGTATAAAGTTTTGCCAGGTGTCCAGAAGCAGGCCTTTGACAAAATCCGTGAAGACGACAAGGAATTCTACGACAAGCTTGAAGCAGCTGGGTTCTTGTTAGATTTCGGCGATGATGATTCGGGCTTGTTCTTGAAGTACCTGCGCCGTGGCTCTGGGTATTACATCGACGTTGGTGCATCTGAGCTGGTCGCCGATGGAAAGATCCCAGTTCGTTCCAATGTGAACATCGCAGATGTTAAGGAAAACTCTGTGGTTCTCTCCGATGGATCCGAACTGCCCGCAGATGTGATCGTTTTAGCCACAGGCTATGGAAACATGAACAACTGGGTGGCAGAGCTGGTGGATCAGGAAACTGCGGACAAGGTTGGCCCATGTTGGGGTCTTGGCTCCGATACCACTAAGGATCCCGGCCCCTGGGAGGGCGAGCTGCGCAATATGTGGAAGCCAACCAGCGTGGAGGCGTTGTGGTTCCATGGTGGAAATCTCCACCAATCACGCCACTACTCGCGGTACCTGTCCATGCAGCTAAAAGCTCGCTACGAAGGCATGGATACCCCTGTATACAGCAAGTAAAGTAAAAACTCTCCCACCTTGTGGGAGAGTTTTTTAACTTTTAGTGTCCGCGTTCTTGCTCGAGCGGTGTTCCATCTTGGAAGTATGGAACCAGCTTGTTGTCAAACATGCTGAGCGCAGAACCGATAGCCATGTGCATGTCGAGGTATTGGTAAGTTCCTAGTCGGCCACCGAACAGTACCTTATTAGTTGCAGCTTCTTCAGCGGCTAGAAGGCGGTACTGCTTCAGCATCTCGCGGTCATCTGGGGTGTTGATGGGGTAATAAGGTTCATCGTTGTTATCTGCGAAGCGGGAGAACTCTCGCATGATGACTGTTTTGTCTTTAGGGTATTTTTCTTCACGTTCTGGGTGGAAGTGACGGAATTCGTGAATGCGGGTGTAAGGAACATCTGCGTCGTTGTAGTTCATTACTGGGGTTCCCTGGAAGTCACCGGTTTCTACGACTTCGGTCTCGAAATCAAGGGTGCGCCATCCGAGTTTGCCTGCCGAGTAGTTGAAGTAGAGGTCTAGTGGACCAGTGTAAACAACTGGGGCATCTGGGTTGTTTGCGCGGAGTTCATCGCGGACATCGAACCAATCGGTGTCAAGGCGCACATCAATGAGCTCGTGGTCTGCCATGCGCTCTAGCCACGCTGCATAGCCGTCTACTGGGAGACCTTCATAGGTGTCGTTGAAGTAGCGGTTGTTGAAGTTGTAGCGAACTGGCAGGCGGGTGATGTTGCCAGCAGGCAGGTTTTTAGGGTCGGTCTGCCATTGTTTTGCGGTGTAGTCGCGGATGAAGGCCTCGTAGAGTGGGCGGCCGATCAGGGAGATGGCTTTTTCTTCGAGGTTGGTGGCGTCGGCGGAATCGATTTCTGAAGATTGCTCTTTAATGAGCTCACGAGCTTCATCTGGGCTGTAGTACTTGCCAAAGAATTGGTTGATCAGACCCAAACCCATGGGGAATTGATAAGCGGTGCCGTTGTGCATCGCAAACACACGGTGCTGGTAGCCAGTGAACGAGGTGAATTGGTTGACGTATTCCCACACCCGGGTGTTTGAGGTATGGAAGAGGTGTGCTCCGTATTTGTGGATCTCAATGCCAGTTTCTGGTTCTGCTTCAGAGTAGGCATTGCCACCGAGGTGGGAGCGGCGTTCAACGATGAGGACTTTTTTACCCAGCTGGCTCGCTGCGCGTTCTGCCACTGTGAGTCCGAAGAGGCCGGAGCCTACAACGATTAAGTCGTAATTATTCGATTCCGTCATGCATTCGACACTAACTTACATTCGTCGTGGTGGACATTTCAGACACCCTTTTTAAGGCCAGTTTCTCCAGTTAGCAGCACATATCTACGCCCAGCCACCTTTTTAAATTTCACAGACTATTACCAAGTTGCGACACACCCTTCGAAACTTCAGTCACATAGGTACCATTATCCCCAGAAGTGCACTAGGCTTCTCAGTTGTTTCATATAGTCTCAGCCGCACCAATATCATCAGGGAGAACATCGTGCAGCAACGACGCCGCATCAGCGAAGCTCGGAAGAAACCGATGCTCGCTATTATTTTGACTGCCGTATTGGGTGCCTCCGGCTTAGCAGCAGCCGGCACCCAATACTTGAATACGCAGGGCGAAGGCATCGGGCCAGTAGCCGTGCAAAACACCAGTGAATCGTTTAACTCCGGTTCCAATGTGGTTGTTGATGACCCAGCCATTACCGGCCAGGGTGAGGGCGAAGGTGCCCGAACCGTTAAGGAATTTCAAAGGGATGAGCAATTTTCCAGCTTTGCTCTGACTTGGACCGGTCAAAAAGACGTGACCGCGTTTGTTCGCGCCGAACAGCCTGATGGTTCCTGGTCTCAGTGGTACGACATGGAACCACTGACCAATGAGGATTCAGGTATCAACGGAACCGAGCTGATCTGGCACGGTCCGACCAACAAGGTGCAGGTATCTACCCTCAATATCGACCTGTTTGAGCAAGACGCAGCAGCAGCTGATGAAAATGGCCAGGACATCCCGGCCGCGGAACAAGCCTCCGAACCAGCTCCAGAAGCGCCGGAGATCCCAGTCGAGCCAGCTCCAGCAGCTGACGCCCCCGCAGAGATCCCCACAGAGATCCCTGCCGAAGCTCCTACTGCCGACTACTCCGCTGACACTGGCCTAGCCCCACTTCCGTCAAACTATGGCGATATCCAGCCTGTGGCTGATATTGATGAGGGCTTCAACGCTGTGTTCATTGACGGTAATGCTGACGCAGGCGTTGGTGTTGGCAATGTTGCTGATACTGACGGCATGCCTAAGGTAATTTCTCGTGCGGGCTGGGGTGCTGATGAGAGCTTGCGCTGCTCCAACCCAACTATCGATAATGGTGTTTCTGCGATCACGATTCACCACACTGCGGGTTCCAACAACTACACCGAAGCTCAGGCTGCTGCGCAGGTTCGTGGCGCATATAGCTACCATGCCAAGACTCTTGGTTGGTGTGATATTGGTTACCAGTCTTTGGTAGATAAGTTTGGCAATATCTACGAGGGTCGTGCTGGTGGCATGACCAAGGCTGTTCAGGGTGCTCACGCAGGTGGGTTCAACCAGAACACTTGGGCTATTTCCATGATGGGCGATTACTCTTCGATTACCCCGTCTGATGCAACCATTAATGCTGTTGGTGAGCTTGCTGGTTGGCGTGCAAAGGTTGCTGGTTTTGATCCAACTGGCAGCGATACCCATTACTCTGAGGGTACTTCTTACTCGAGGTATGGATATGGCCAGCGGGTTACGTTGCCTAATATTTTTGCTCACCGTGATGTTGGTTTGACGTCGTGTCCTGGTGATGCGGGTTATGCGCAGATGGATCGTATTCGTCAGATCGCTAAGACGAAGTACAACAGCTTGCAAAGTGGTAATAGTGGCACCACGACTCCGGCGACTTCAACGAAGCAGACGTCGACAAGCAATGCCCCTACAACCACCAACCAGCCTGCAAGCCCGGCTGAGCCTGAGCAGTCGAGCGAGGAGGATGTCCTGGCTACGCTGCTGACCGGCGGATCTTCCGGTGGCGCTGACTTGCTCAATGGTGCGAACTCTGAGCAGCTTCTGACTGGTCTTGGTTCTATCGCTGCGGTGCTGCTTGCTGCGTCTTTGGCTGATGGCAGCCTAAGTGGGCTGATCGGTAATGTGGGCAACAACAATGGTGTACCGGTTTTAAATGATGTGAAGCTCAATGAGATCATTCCGATCGTTGATACCGTGATCAACCTAACCGGTGATAACAAGTATTCACGTGGCTGGAATGAACTAAACAACACTCTTGGACCTGTGTTGGGTGCTGCAACTGGTGGCGAAACCACGGTGCAGTACGCAAGTGATCAAAACTCTGAGGTGTCGTTCGTGCCGTTTGAAAATGGCATCATGGTCTCTTCCCCTGAGGCTGGAACCCATGGTCTGTGGGGCGTTATCGGTGATACGTGGGCGCAGCAGGGCGCTGACTTAGGCCCGTTGGGACTTCCAACCAGCAATGAGTACCAGTCTGGTGATCAGCTGCGTGTTGATTTCCAGAACGGTTACATCACTTTTGATCCTGCGACTGGTAAGGCTGACATTCACCTAAACTAGCCCCACCATAAAGCTTGAGCCCCGCTACTTTCCCTGAGGTAGCGGGGTTCAACTTTTCCTGAAGCGCCCAAACCCCCAAATTAGGCCTGGTTATACGAGTGCTCCACCGCTTTGTTCCACGCGGCGTAGCGGCGCTCTCGTTCTTCCTCGCTCATGTCGGGATTCCACACTTTTTTCACCGCGATGAGTTGTTCGATTTCTTCGGTTGATCGGAAGAATCCTGATCCAAGTCCTGCTGCGTAGGCAACACCAACGGCGGTGGTTTCTACGTCGTCGAGGCGCTGGACATCGATGCCAAGGAAGTCGGCTTGCATTTGCATGAGCAGATCGTTTTGGACCATGGCGCCGTCAACGCGGAGGGATTCGAGGGTTTTCCCGGCGTCTTTGGCCATGGCGTCTACTACTTCGCGGGTTTGGAAGGCGTTGGCTTCAAGGACTGCGCGTGCGATGTGGTTGCGGTTGGCAAAGCGGGTGAGGCCGGTGATGATTCCGCGGGCGTCGGGGCGCCAGCGTGGTGCGAATAGGCCGGTGAATGCGGGGACTACGTGTACGCCGCCGTTGTCTTCTACTTCTCGGGCGAGGTTTTCAATTGCCGGTGCATTGGGGATGAGCTGCAGGTTATCGCGCAGCCACTGCACCAGCGAGCCGCCCATGGAAACGGAGCCTTCCAGCGCATAGAGGGGTTCTTCGTCCTGTTTTTGATATGCGATGGTGGACAGCAGTCCGTGCTCGGAGATTTTTAGGGACTTGCCGGTGTTCATCAGCAAGAATAGGCCAGTGCCGTAGGTGTTCTTTGTGGCGCCTTCGTGGAATCCGCCCTGGCCAAAAAGGGCTGCCTGTTGATCGCCAAGCACTCCTGTGATGGGGACATCGGCAAGCGTGCCGCGGTGGCGTACGGATCGGAATTCGCCGATGGAGGGGCGGATTTCTGGGAGCATCGACATGGGGATATCTAAGGCTTCGCAAAGTTCTGGATCCCATTGCCCGGTGCGGATATCCATGAGTAAGGTGCGGGAGGCGTTGGTGATGTCAGTGACGTGGAGGGCGTCTTCGCCATCATCACCACGCACGCCGCCGGTGAGGTTCCACAGCACCCAGCTGTCCATGGTGCCAAAGAGAAGGTCACCGTTTTCTGCGCGCTTGCGGGCACCTTCCACATTGTCCAGGATCCATTTCACTTTGGGACCTGCTGGATAGGAGTTGATCAAAAGGCCGGTGCGGTCGAGCCATTTATCTTGGCCATCTGGGCCTGCAATTTCTTGGCAGATTTCAGTTGTGCGGGTGTCTTGCCACACAATGGCGTTGTAGACCGGTTCGCCGGTGTGTTTATCCCACACAACGGTGGTTTCGCGTTGGTTGGTTAATCCTACGGATGCCACTTCGTGCGGGGTGATGTCGATGGACACCATCGCTTGGCTGACAACGGATCGGATGTTGTCCCAGATTTCTTCCGGGTCGTGCTCTACCCAGCCTTGCTGGGGGAAGATTTGTCGGTGCTCTTTGGAGGCAGAAGACACCACTTTTCCTTGGGCATCGATGAAGATGCACCGAGTGGAGGTGGTGCCTTGGTCAATCGCTGCAACGTACGCATTGGCCTTTGAGGTTCTCATGTGCACTATTTTTACACGTATCAGAACAGAAAACCTCTAAAACCACCATTCCAACACATCGGCCACGCCGGCGTCGTCGTTGGTGGCGGTGATGTGGTCGGAGACTGCTTTGACTTCTGGGCGAGCATTGCCCATGGCTACTCCCCTACCTGCCCATTGCAGCATCTCGATATCGTTGGGCATGTCGCCGAACGTTATAACGTCCTCGCGCTCAATACCTAAGCGCTTGGCCAGCATCGATACGCCCAACGCCTTGGTCACGCCGGGCGCTGCGATCTCAATCAGGCCACCGGACATGGAGAAGGTCACGTGGACTTGATCGACGGGGACGGCCGCGCGGACGATATCGAAAAGCTGCTTGGATTCCAGATGGTCGCTGCGCATCAACAACTTGGTGGCAGGTTTGGAAAGCACCTCATCTTCCGACACGGTTCCGTGTTCGGTTGAGGGCCAGGCGTGGCTGTATTCCGGGGTCACCAGAAACAGTTCTTGGGATGGATCGTAGGCGGATTCTCCGGCGCGCTCGGCGGCAATGCTGACGCCACCATGGGCTTCCAAAGCGGCACGCGCAGCCATGACGGTGTCCGTCATAACGGTTGGGCTGAGCGTTTGAGCTGCAAGGATCTCATCGGTGGCGGAATCATAGAGCACCGCGCCATTTGCGCAGATACAAATCGGCTTGACGGTTAATTGGTCCAGCACGTAGTGAATCCAGCGGGGCGGGCGGCCAGTGGATAGCGCAAAGGTTACGTCCTGATCGGTCATCCGCGCGATCACCTCGCGCAGGCGCTTGGGCACGCGCTCAGAGCTATTAATTAACGTGCCATCAACATCAGAGGCAACCAGCTTGGGCGCTGGCCCCGGGGCAATCATTTTTTAAAGAGTTTCCTAATCAAGGGGGTGCGTTTTTTGGCGGCCTTAGCGGCGCGCTTTGCTTGTCGACGTTCCTTTTCGGCGATTTCCAACATTTTCGCCTGCTCTAACGTTGGTGCGCCACCGCCAAGAGACTGTGGTCGCCATAATTCTCCACCGTCGAATGGGCCATATTGTTGTTCGTAGGCGGTGCGGGTTTCGTCGAGAAGCGTTTTCATCGCCTCATAGAGGCGCTGCGTGGCTTCTTCTGGATCGCCGCTGGGGTCGACGGGTTCGCCCACGCTGATAAATACCGGAATGTGTGAACGTCCCAGGTCGCGGTCGATGTCTTTGGTGATGATGCGCTGCCCGCCCCAAATAATTAGTGGCAGCAGTGGAACTTGGGCCGCGTCTGCGATGCGTACGGCGCCGGTTTTTAGTTCCTTAATTTCAAAAGACCTAGACACCGTTGCTTCGGGGAAGATGCCGACGAGGTGGCCGGCGTCGAGACGCGTTTGTGCCTCTTTCATCGAGCTTGCCCCGGCGGATCGGTCCACGGAAACGTGCTTCATCCAGCGCATCAGCGTGCCTACGACGGGGGTGTCAAAGATTTCTTTCTTTGCCATAAAGCGCACCAGGCGTTTGCCACGCACAAAAGCGGGGATTCCGCCCAAAATGAAATCGTAATAACCAGTGTGGTTGATGGCCAACAAAGCCCCACCGGTGGTTGGAATGTTTTCTGCACCAAAGATGGAGATGCGTACATCCTGGGCTTTCAACACCGCGCGAACTGCGTTGATGATGGTGCGCCCGTAAAATGGCTCCCGTGATTCGCTTGGGTGCGGAGGAACTTTAGCTAAAGAATCCTCAACAAAAAAGCCATTCCTTTTGATCATTGTGGCCACGCGCTTTCTGCTTATTTAACTGGCTTGAGCACATCTTTGCCCACGAATGGACGCAATGCCTCAGGAACAATCACAGAACCGTCTGCTTGCTGGTTGTTTTCCAAAATGGCAACAAGCCAGCGGGTGGTAGCCAAGGTGCCGTTCAACGTAGCAGCGATCTGTGGCTTGCCGTTTTCATCGCGGTAGCGGGTTTGCAGGCGACGTGCCTGGAAGGTGGTGCAGTTAGAGGTCGAGGTCAACTCGCGGTAGGTGTCCTGGGTTGGCACCCATGCTTCCGTGTCGAACTTCCGAGCAGCCGATGCACCTAAGTCTCCACCTGCGACATCGATAACACGGTAGGGAACCTCAATGGCAGCGAGCATTTCTTTTTCCATGGCAAGAAGCTGCTGGTGGACATCTTCAGCCTCTTCGGGCTTGCAGTAGACAAACATCTCTACCTTGTCGAATTGGTGCACGCGCAAAATACCGCGGGTGTCCTTGCCGTAAGAACCGGCCTCACGGCGGAAGCAGGAGCTCCAACCGGCGTACTTTACTGGGCCTTCATTAAGGTCAATGATTTCATCTTTGTGGTAACCAGCTAGAGCAACCTCGGAGGTACCAACCAGGTACATGTCATCGCGCTCAAGGTAGTAGATTTCCTCGGAGTGATCGCCTAAGAAACCGGTGCCGGCCATGATTTCAGGGCGCACCAACACAGGTGGGATCATCATGCTGAATCCGGCTTCGCGGGCTTTTTGAGCAGCCAACATGAGCATGCCCAGCTGCAGCATCGCGCCATCACCAGTCAGGTAGTAGAAACGAGCACCCGATACCTTGGTGCCGCGCTTCATATCAATAAGACCTAAGGATTCACCCAGCTCCAAGTGATCCTTTGGCTCGAAATCAAACGTCCGAGGCTCACCGATGGTCTCTAGAACAACGAAATCATCTTCACCACCGGCAGGTGCACCAGCAACCACGTTGGAGAGCTTCATTTGCAGCTCATTGACCTTTTGCTCCGCAGCTTCCTGCGCAGCCTCGGCTTCTTTCACCTTGGCTTTAAGCTCATTGGAGCCCTCTAGCAGCGCGGGGCGTTCCTCCGGAGAGGCCTGTCCGATCTTCTTTCCAAATGCTTTTTGCTCAGCGCGCAGATCATCGGCAGCCTTGATGGATTCGCGTCGAGATTCATCAGCACTAATCAGTTCGTCCACAAGCGCGGGGTCTTCGCCGCGAGTGATCTGGGAGGTACGAACAACGTCCGGGTTTTCACGGAGGAATTTCAGATCGATCATAAAGAACAATCTACCGTGATCATTAGACATTTGGACACTTAGGGCTTTGTTGGTTTGTTAGTGATCTTTAAAACTTGCCTCTCCAACCTCCTGTCTGGTTATGACCAGATGGGCTAAAATGAACACCATGCCTGCAGAACCCCTCAACAAGGACGCACTCCCCACCGCATCCGATGGGGCGGTACCTGACACACCACGTGCGGATGACCTTCCCAACCACGTGCTTGTCGACGGCCTCAAGCCCAAGCACCAACAGCTGCGCGAAATCCTAGAGGAAATCTGCACAACCCAACTCCACCCTGGGGATATGCTTCCTGGTGAACGCATCCTGGAGGAAAAATACGGAGTCAGCCGCATTACGGTGCGTCGCGCTATTGGCGATTTGGTTGCTTCCGGCAGGCTCAAGCGCGCCCGAGGCAAAGGTACTTTTGTGGCGCACTCCCCTTTAATTTCCCGCCTGCATTTGGCGTCTTTTTCTGCAGAGATGGCCGCCCAAAATCTGTCTGCAACCAGCAGGATCTTAAGTTCTTCCAGAGGTCCAGCCCCAGATGATATTGCGGATTTCTTTGGCACCGACCGAACGTCCCAGCACATCACGCTGCGTCGCCTCCGCTTAGGAAATGGTCGCCCCTACGCAATTGATCACGGCTGGTACAACTCCGAATACGCACCTGACCTGCTAGAAAACGACGTGTACAACTCCGTGTATTCCATCCTGGACAGGGTCTACGGTGTCCCGGTCACCCAGGCCGAGCAAACGGTCACCGCGGTTGCCGCGGACGAGGACACCGCAAAGCTTCTCGACGTCACCCCCGGTGCCCCTTTGCTCCGGATCCTAAGACAGTCACTTTCCGGCGACAAGCCCGTGGAATGGTGCGTTTCCCTGTATCGAACCGACCGTTATTCTCTAAAAACATTGGTCACACGCTCCGAAGATCTCTGACGTGAGCACATTTTGGTGGCATGATGGTGACAATCATGAGTACAAACATTGACACCTCGACGTCTCCAGAGGGTGAAACCAAGAAGAAATCTTCTTTCCGCACCGCGGCCTCTGTGCAGACCATGCTTGTTGCAGCATTAGCGGCAACAGCTGCTGTTGGCGTGTACTCCTACAACACGGATACTTCTGCAAACGGCGGGCAATCCCCTTCAGGAACTGAAACAAGCACAGTCGCCTCCACAACCACTGTTGCCTCATTTACCACCGCTGATGTGGGGCAATGTGCAACCTGGGATGTTAATGATCAAGGCCTTGTGTCTGGTTTTGAACAAACAAGCTGCGACCAAGAACACCGCTTTGAAATCTCCACTCGAGAAAACTTAGCTACCTACCCCAGCTCTGAATTCGGACCCGATGCAGAGCCCCCAAATTTAACCCGCCAGGCACAATTACGTGAAGAACTCTGTCAAGCGCCCACTCTTGCATATTTAAATAACCGTTTCGATCCATCCGGTCGCTACACCATCGCCCCAATTTTGCCCCCTGCCGAAGCATGGGCGGCTGGTGATCGCACCATGCTGTGTGGTTTGCAGGCGACCGACGCATCAGGCACACCCCAACTAACCGTGGGTCCAGTTGCTGCCAATGACCAAGCACGCGTGTTCAACACCGGCGCATGTGTAAGAGTGGAATCTTCAGCCGAGTTCCGCGAAGTAGATTGCGCAGAAGACCACCACCTAGAATCCATTTTGACCGTCAACCTTGGCGTACCATTTTCCCAAGGCGTACCCAGCACCGATGAACAAAATGGCTTCCTCGGAAATACCTGCACCCAAGCAGCCATTGATTACCTAGGTTCGGAAGAAGCCGTCTACCAATCCACACTGCAGATGTTCTGGCCCACCATTACTTCTAATTCCTGGTTGGGTGGATCCCATAGCGTGAACTGCTATTTAATGTCTCCTTCCACCGAGGGTGACGCAACATTTAACACCCTCAATGGATCAGCAACCGGCACGTTCACCATCAACGGTGAAGTTCCTCCACCACAGCCAGAGCGTGATCCACTGCGCGAAGATGCTAGTGCAGCTGCCGCAGATGTTGGTGTTCCAGTAGAAGAGAATTCTCCATGATTGAAGTCAGCGACGAACGCTTTGAAGAGCTGGTGGATTTAGCCTTCGACCAGGTTCCCCAACAGTTTTTAGATCATATGCGCAACGTGGTTTTGCTCATTGAGGATTTCAACCCGGATTCCCCCTATATCCTGGGCTTATACCACGGCGTTGCCCTCACAGAGCGCACCTTCAACCATGGTGGTTTGCCTGATTCCATCACGATTTACAAAGGTGCGCTGCAAAATTATTGCCATTCAGAAGAACAACTAGTGGAGCAGGTTCGGGTAACCGTGCTGCATGAGATTGGTCATTACTTCGGGCTCGGAGAAGAAGACCTGCATCGTCTGGGTTATGCCTAAGCCCATTGCTTCTCAACTAAATTTCTGCGGAGCCGTTTAAGCCGAACACGCATGCCACAACTTCGTGACGCCTGCTTAACCCCCTCAAGATGCCACCAAAAAATCAAGCTAAAACCCTGAAGCCGGTGCCCTGAAAGTGGCTATATCTTTGTACCTGAAATAGGTTTAAGATCAAAAGCAATAGCACTCGTGCAGCACCTTCTTGAGAAAAGAGATTTGCCATGAAACCTAAGCTCATCACCGCTGTTGCAGTTTTCTCGTTTTCTTTCGCACTAACCACCCCGCTGGCTCCATTCGCACAGGCCGCAACTGTTGCCATCAACGAAGACTATTGCTCCTACAACCTTGAAGCTGGGGACTACGAACTGATCGTCGCCGCAATTGAAAATGCCGCCTCCACGGATCTCAAACGGCTTTATCCTGATGAGTTCATTGATCAAGCAATCAGTGATTATCGGATGGTTGTGGTGGGAGCGTGGCCAGGTAGGGAAGAATTCCTCGCCGAGTTAAAGGACAGCTTGGAGGAGGCTGGTTTCACTAATGACGATTTCAGTATTTTGGACGACGCAGTATTGGGGTCAAAGAACGTCTTCTACTGGGTCCCTGGAGCCACCCCAGCTGAAGCTGCGCAGAACGTAAATCTCCTCGCTGATGAATCCATCGATGCTAGTCGCTATCCAAATACGCATCGTGTTCGCACAGCATTGAACACTGCCATCAAGACAGCGAACCAGGCGTGTGTGAATGGGGAGGAAATAACATTTTCCACTGATCTCACTCAGCCCGAGCTACCTACACCGGGCAGTAATGATTTCAGTTCTAGTACGTTTCGTTTTGGAAGTAGCCAGGCACTTCCATAACTGACAATAACTAACCTAACTATTCTTGCCACGGCAGCGGGCTATCAGTCCAGCGCACAACGTCCCATTGGCCAAATTTTTTCCCGTTGGGTTCTAGCACCACAAAGCGGCAGTTGCCCAGGTAGGTGTTGAAGGCAAAGTTGGGATCAACTCCGGTGGCATGTGTTGCCACAATGCGGATGACAGCACCGTGGCTGACAACTGCGACGTCGCGGTCATCATCCAAATCGTGGCTGTCCATGATCCGGTCAAGGGTTGGTTGGTAGCGGTTGAGTACGTCCTGATAGGTTTCACCACCAGGAAGACCTGCGGTTGGGTCGCCGTGGAGCCAGCCGTTAAGAGCGCGGGAGTAGTTCATGTGGGCTTCTTCATCGCCACGCATTTCAAAGTCACCGACATTGATTTCTTGGATGCCTTGAACAACATCAAGGGGAATCGCACCGGCGTGCAGGTCACGAGCCTTTTCAAAGGTGGAGGTGGCTAGCACTGCGGTTTGTTGGGCACGAAGCACAATTGAACTGTAGACGTGGGCTAGGCGTTCACCGGAGTAGGTGGCTAGTTCGTGGCCTACCTCGAGAGCTTGTTTACGGCCTAAGTCGGTGAGTTCCGCTCCCGGTGGGCGGGTGTCTAGGAGGTGTTTGACGTTGTTGTGGGTTTGCCCGTGTCGTAGCAAAATGATGCGGCCGGCCATGGCTAGTTAAGTTTCCTTCCTTCGCTTGCTGCGCGAACCCATTCGTCCGCCTTTTGTAGCTTAGCTAGTTGGTCGGTTTGTGGCGTGCTGTCTTCTGCGCGGTTAGACGGCCAGGATCCAACGAAGACGAGTTCTTCGGCGTGGAGATACAGTGCGCGGAGTGCTTCGGCGACGGGGATGTCGCGGATGTGGCCTGCGATGTCGAGGTGGAATCGGTAGGTGCCAAATACTTTGCGGGTGGGTCGCGATTCAATGCGGGTGAGGTCAACGCCACGGTTAGCGAATTCATTAAGCGCACGCACGAGACTGCCCGGCACATTAGGTAGGGAGAAGATAACTGAGGTTCGATCGTGTCCGGTGGGTTCCGCGACGGCGGTTTGCGCACGCACGGCAACAAATCGGGTGCGGGCACCGCGCACATCGGCGACATCATCTACCAGGCGTTCAAGGCCAAAAAGTTGGGCGGCACGCGAAGGTGCGGCGGCGGCATCAGCGGTTCCTTCGGCCACCATTTGGGCACCGGCACCATTGGAGCTTGCTGAAAGGTAGGTGGCTTCTGGAATGTTGGTTGCCATCCAGTTTTTGACTTGTTGGTACCCAACGGGGTGGGTGGCCAGGGTTTTTACGTCGGCAAGCGTTGTTCCAGGCCGGGCCATGATGGAAAAGGCGATGTCGAGTTCTTCTTCGGCGATGATTTGCACGTTGGAGCCCTGGTCAAGGGCGTCGAAGGTGGGGGTGACGGGGCCGTCGACGAAGTTTTCGATAGCAACCACCGCAAATTGCGCGACACCGCTGCGCACAGCGTCGACTGCTTCTTGCGGCGATTTCGCTGGTAGCTGCTCAATCTCACCGTCGCCGAACACTCCGGCGTCGGCAAATTTGTAGAGGGCTTCTTCGGTGAAGGTTCCGGCTGGCCCCAAATAGGCCACAACAGTTGGTGCGTCGCTCATGGTTACACAGCTTAACCCGCCGAACTAAGGTGGGTGTCCATGTCCGTTGCTCAATTAGCCAACCGCTTAGCCCAGCTGTCTCCCGCCGAGCATGGTTTTGAATGGTTCGACCCTGAAATCACCGCTGGCCATGGCGTTGGCCCGCTGCATGGCATGATCATTCCGGCGAAAGACTTAAACGATGTGGCAGGCATGCCCACGGCGTTCGGCAACGTCACCCGGCGCGCGATGGCAACGCAGACGGACCCGTTTATCCAACGCCTCATTAACCGCGGCGCGATCATCGCAGGCAAAACCCAAACCAGCGAGCTCGGCATGACAGCGTACTGCGAACCCATCGGCATGGAGGCTCCCGACAACCCCATCCTGCCTGGTCATACGCCCGGCGGATCGTCTGGTGGTGCAGCCGTTGCTGTTGCCAGATCGCTTGTCGACGCCGCCCACGCCTCAGACGGCGGCGGCTCCATCCGGGTTCCGGCCGCCGCATGCGGACTGGTCGGGTTTAAACCCGCCCACGATTCCAGCGGCGCAAACCCCTCCACGCAAGGGTTTATTACCCGCGATGTTGCCACCCAGGCGCGGCTGCACGCAGTTCAACCACGAAACCGGCGCCTGCGCATCGGCGTTCTCACTGAGCCCATCCACGCTAATTCGCTTGTCGACGCCTCCTTCCTGAGCATCCTCGAATCCACCGCCCACCTACTGGAGAAAGCCGGCCACGAGATAGTGTCCGTGCCCCTCCCCTATGGCGCTTGGGCGTTTGAAGCTTATACAGAAGTGTTCATGATGAAATCCGCTGGACTAACCAACCTGGGCAGCCCCATTACAAGATGGTTGAGTGAACAAGGCCGAATGCTTTCCCCCTCTGCACGACAGTCATGTATTGGCGCTTTTGATTCCGTGGCTGAGACTGTACACGGAGCATGGGACATCGATGTTTTATTGACCCCTACCTTGGCTTTTAGCCCTCCGAAGATCGGCCACTTTTCTTCCATGCCACCTGAGGAAGACTTCCGCGCGCAGACGCAATGGACACCATGGGCAACGCTGTTCAACATGACTGGTGACGCAGCAATCAGCATCCCGGTTGATGGTGTGGGCATTCATCTTGGCGGAGTGCGCGTAGGAAATGAAGACATCCTTGGGTTGGCTGCATTTGTGGAAGGAGCTGTGGCATGAGTGATTCAGTAATGTCGCCACGTCGGATCAAGGCGGAAATACTAATCGTTTTAGCCATCACCTTTGGCATGAGCGGTCTGCGATCAATCCTGCGCCTCATCGATGACTTGCTTGCACCGGTCGCGCTCAACGATCAACAAGTTGCGCTGAATGCCTCGATGGCTAACTCAACGTGGTTGGATCTTGCTCTGCAGCTATGTTCTGCCGGTGTGCTGTTTTTCTGGGGAGCACTGGCAATCTTCCTGCTTGGTGAGAGATTTCACTGGATCAAACCCAAAGATTGGGCATGGGGTGCAGGCCTTGCAGCGCTCATCGGCATTCCCGGGCTGATCTTCTACGCGAGTGCTGTTCACCTGGGACTCTCAAAACAGGTCGTGCCCACCACGTTGGAAACCTGGTGGGAAATCCCCGTGCTGCTCATATGGTCAGCTGCCAATGCCTTTGGTGAAGAAATCGTGGTGGTCATGTGGTTCTTCGCTAGGCTGCGTCAACTGAAATGGAGCGTGCCAGCAGTCATTGTGGCGTCTTCGGTTTTACGCGGTTCCTATCACCTCTACCAAGGATTGTCCGCTGGTTTCGGCAACATCATCATGGGTGCGGTGTTCGCCTACTTCTATCACCGCACAGGCAAAGTCTGGCCGCTAGTGATCGCGCACTTCTTGATTGATGCGGTGGCTTTTGTGGGCTATTCCGCCATCGGCGGGAATCTGAGCTGGTTGGGACTATAGCTTTCGAGCACATCCAAGTCAGCCGGGGACGGTCTGATGTCTGAGTATCCGAGAGGATAGATCACCGGCACTTAAATAAGACGTGATGGCACCAAGCTCTCACACCACCAAATACCGATTAATTAATAGGGTTAATCCCAACGAGCGCAGTTATGTAAAACATTAAGTTCTTTAATAAAATCCCAAGGTAGCCATCTAGAATTTTCTTAAAAATGGCCGCATGGACATTACTTTCCTGAGAGACAGATGTCCACCCAAGCAGTAAAATCTCGCCCGGCTTTGGCAGATTTAAATTGTGTGACCACCCCTAATACACACCCCCACCGATATTAGAACTTCATTATTTTTGCAGGTGAAGTGAGTTGAACATATTTGACTATACTCCGAAGCAATTTCCAGGTTATTTTAATGTGCAGATACGCAAAGTTTCTAATACGATCCTCATTGTTCACCAAAATTAAAGAATCAATAGGAAAACTCGATCCGAAGCTTCTTTTTTCGATACGCAGTGCTCCGACCTGACTCCACTCTTCGAATTTAGGAATGCAATGAACCCGACCTCCAAGCGGATCTCCGCCGCCGTCCTCAGCCTCGCTCTCGGATTCACCCTCGCAGGCGCCCCCATGCTCGCCCCAGTTGCTTCTGCCCAGATTTCGATCACTGCTGGCGAAGCGTCCACCGTTACACTCGGCAGTAACGTTTCTCTAACGATCAACAAGTACGACGGACTCCCTGTTACAGATCCTGCTGATCTCGCAAATCTGGCACCACTAGATGCAACATTCACGATTGAAAAGGTTCTTCTAAACAACAACCTCAACACCCTCGCCGGTTGGCAAGAGCTGTCAGGATACACACCGACTACTGCACCCAAAGACACTGCATTCACACCAATCTCGGTGACTACAGATGCTACAACTGGTCGAGGCGTAGTTAGAACCACAGATGATGGAACCATCATTGACGGTACTGATGTCGTGGATCCGACCTTCGTTGTTGGCGCCTATGTAGTAACAGAAGTTGCTAAGGCCGGATATTCTATTGCACCACCATTCCTGGTCACCCTGCCATTCACAAATTCAACTAACAACGACTGGAACTACAACCAGGTCGTTCACCCAAAGAACCAAGCTGATATCACTGTCGAAAAGGGCGTCGAAGACCTTGGCGCAACAATCGGCAGCACCCTGAACTACACTATCTCTGCACCACTTCCTGCTGGTAACCTAACCAGTCTCGAAGTGCTCGATGATCTCCCAGACGAACTGGGAACAGCCACCAACATTGTCGTGTCCACTCGAATTAACAACGGTGCACCACTTGTGGAACTACCTCTCATCGACACCACTCCAGTAACAACTGGTGGCACCGATGCAGTTCCAAATAATCTCTCCATTGTTTTCGGAGAACTTGATCGCGCCGAGCTCGAGAGCCGACGCGTTGGCAACCCAGGACTAGAGCTCGTTGTCACATTCAGCGCCGTGATCACTTCGCTCCCAACTAATGGAACCATCGTCAACCACGCTGTCATCAACCTTCCTGGCGGTTTGACCTTTAGCACCGATGATCCAAATGATCCAGACGATGGCGCACAGACCCACTTGGGTGATCTGATCATCCGCAACGTTAACAACGAAGAACCAGCAGTTCTCATCACAGAAGGTTCCGCAACCTACGAATTGTGGCGCTGCCAAGCCAACGGCGCTGGTGGTTTCAATGTGATTTCCCAGGTTTCCGCAGCTACTGATCCTGCTGGCCCAGCTGTCGATACCTTCACCACCACCGGAGGCACCATCACTCTTTATGGTGTTCAGGCAATTGACTGGGTCAATGGCGCTGCCCCAACTGCAGCAATTGGCCAAGATCTCTGTGTTGTTGAGCTGGAGTCTCCTGACGGATACGAGCTAAACCCAGAGCCAACTCAGGTTGAATATGTGGACCCACCGGTTGGCTACAACATGGAAGCTGATGTTATTCACCTCGCAAGCGATGATGTCATCACCCTCCCAGCTACCGGTGGCAACGGCACCATGATCCTGATCGGCGCCGGTGTTCTCGTGGCAGCTGCTGGTGGAGCTGCTGCGGTTCGTGGAAACCGAGCACGCAAGAACTAACATCCACTCCCTGATCAGATGCAGTTTCTATAAGTAACAGTGTTTGATCAGCCATCGCGCGACTAGATTCCCTGGTCGCGCTTCCGGCTTTAAGTGTTGAGAGATTTTTAAATGGGCGCCCACACAATTCCAGCTCCCAAGCCTGCTTCTTCTAGAAAAAGCACGCTTGGTTATCAGCTGCGCTTTGTGGTGGCGCCCATTGTTCTTGTTTTGGTTGGCTTGAGCATCATTCTCACACCTGTTGTGTCCACTCAGTTCCACAATTGGCAGCAGGCGCAAGAAGCGCAAGAGTATTCAGAGCGCATTCAGCGGCAGGAAGCTGAAGTCCTCAACGCGGAGCGCAGCCAAGCTAATGATTGGAACGCAGTCCCATCAACCTCAGCCGCAGTTGATCCGTGGTCTGGCCAGGTCGATCACAACACTCCGGAATATCAGCTTTACCTCGAACAACTCAATACTCTTCCAACTATGGCTAGGGTTCGTGTGCCTGCTGTTGGTATTGATTTGCCTGTGTATCACGGCACTGATGAGCACACCTTGGCTCAAGGTGTCGGCCATTTATTTGGAACTGATCTGCCTCTCGGCGGGGTTGGTAACCATGCAGTTTTGACCGGCCACACGGGAATCACAACGGCAACGCTTTTCGACAACCTCATCGATGTCACAGACGGCGATCTCATTGCCGTCGATGTCCTCGGTGAAACCTTGACTTACCAGGTCAACGACATCACGGTCGTCACTCCCGACCAAGTCGATGCCTTGTCCGCGGATTCTGACCGCGACCTTCTTACCCTCATCACATGTACTCCTTACGGCATCAATTCGCACCGACTGCTCGTCACCGGTGAGCGCGTTTTTGGAGCCGAACTCCCCGCCCAAAATTCCGCCATCTTTTCTTCTTGGATGTTGTGGGCGTTGGGCTTAAGTCTCGCAATCATTCTGATCACTTTGCTGTGGATCGTCCGACGCAAGAAAGGCCCTCAATGAAACGGGTTTTCCTTCTCTTCCTTGCATTTTTGGTGCTGTTCCCCTCAAATGCGCACGCGCAGAGCCCTCAAACCGGCTCCATCACCATCCATAAGGAAGCAAGCAGTTTCGATAGCCCGGGCTTAAGTCTCGCCGGAATCGAATTCCAAATAAACCGCCTCAGCGAGATCGATGTGATGAGCGAAGCAGGCCGCAAGGCCCTAGAAACGCTCAGCGTTGCTGACGTGCTTAAAGGGCAAACGCTTATCGACGCCCCCCTCTACCAACAAACCACCCTCGAGGGCAGCATCGGTGTCGCACGATTCACCGACCTCCCCATCGGCGCCTACTTGGTTCAAGAGCTTCCCAGCCGAACTGGCGATGTTTCACGAGCCATCACTTCCCCATTTTTTGTGAGCATCCCTTACTTCAGCGTCGACGGCACCTACTACAACGTTGAGGGCAAGCCGAAAATCCAGCCGATCACCCTCACCAAAAGTGCCGACGTCAGTTATATAAACGCAGGTGACAAGTTTGATTACACCCTCGATGCCGTCGTCCCGCTTCCCGATACCAACAGCGAGCTCCACCGCTTCGTCATCAAAGACACCGTCCCCGACGGACTTGAAGTCAACGATAACCCCCGAGTCACGATGCGCGGCCTTAACTACCAGTCCACACTGCAACAAGGCACTCATTACAGCTTTACCGTGGACAATAATCGCGACGTCACTTTACGATTCTCCCCCAACGGCCTCACCGAGCTAGCGCGCGCACGCCAACAGCATTTCGATCTCACCGTGCAATTCACCTTCGAATCCACCGCCTCCAAAGATCTAGCCGACGGCACCCGCCTCCACAACATCGCCTACTTCTATCCCGACGGCTACCCAGACACCGACGACTCCCGAAACATCCCCTCCAACGAAGTCATCCTCGCCGTTCGAAAAGACGACAACGGGATCATCGTCCCACCAATCCCGACGGTCCCTACCTTCCCCAGCACACCGGACACCCCTGGCTACGCCCCCGATCCAACAGATCCCACTGGCAGTACCAACGCTGAAAAAGTCCCCGAAAAGCGAAACATCCTGGCCTCCACAGGCGCGAGCGTTATCGCCATGATCGTCTTCGGCCTAATTCTTGCCACCATCGGTGTCGCACTGATCTGGAAGAGGCAGAGCAATGAACAGTAAACGATTCAATTTTCCGTCCAAAGAGGTCAAAATGTTTCGAGCAAAGATCACACGATGTATTGCAACAGTTCTTAGTGTGTTCTTGATTGCTGGTATCGTCACGCCTACAGTTTCTCAAGCCCAAACTTCTAGCCCGTACGACCCGCTGTCAACTTATCTAGACGATGCTTACTCATATGGCTATGGAGGCCTATTAGATCTTCGATTGTTAAATCAACATCTACGAATAGGTCCAGATAATCGTGCTCTTACCGTGGCGGAGCTGAATGGCGTAAACCAACTTTGGGAAGCGCTAGAAGATGACACTAATAATGAAGAGCCCAACACTTCTTCGATCAATCTTGGACTTTTAGAACTCATTAACGTCAACCTTGGCCAAATATCTCTTCCCCTATTGGGCGATGGAGGACTGCTTCAATTCGTCCTAAACGACGCCCAAGTTGGTGTTCTTAGAGAATTCGCTCATGCACCTTCGGTGAATCATGCGATTGGTGCAGTAGGTGTCGTAAGTGATTCGGGTGGTTTGGAAGTAACACAACCAGGCGAAGGCGCAAATGCAGAAATAAATATCCTGAGCTTGCTCGATCTTCAAAGCACTATTATCGCAGACACAGTTATCGATGAAGCCCACCTTTCACTCGGTGCATTAAGCGCTGGAGCAATTAAGCCTGACCAAAATCTTAATGAACTTCCTGCGCTAAACTGCGCCGCAAATTACACCGAATTTGATTACAACAAGCTTGACCCAAGCGAGGATCTTTTCGGAACACCGTCCGTACTTGAACAAGAAGATGGCCGAATCTGTAGCTCTTATCAAATCGCTGATGCTGAGCTAGTCATCAGTGCTCCTCTAGTCGGTGGCCTGGTGACTGAACTGGGAAGCACACTGAGAACACTTTTAGGCGGAGTCGAAAACACACTCAACTTGCTGCTCGGCTCTGACGGGGTACTAGAGGTCCTGGGTCCAGTTCTGGATCCAATTCTTTCTGTCACCGCTGAAGCTAGTATCGATGAAGACACCATTGTTAATTCGCTTCTAATCGATCCCCTGACTTCTTCGGATGAACTGGTAACAATCGATCTCGGCACAGGATTGATAAAAGTAGATCTTGAAAAACTACATACTGACGGTTTAAGCAATTTAGAGCCCAATACATCACTCTTGACTGCTGCGCAGTTGGCAAAAATCACAGATACTGTGACAAACCTCTTGACAGCAAGTGCCGTAGAAGAGCCAAACGGTCTCAACGCAAAACTAGATAAAATACTGCGTGGAGAAAATAAGCAGGGTGGTTTATATGCAACGGAACTTACCCTCGACGTATGTGTGCTTGGGGTTTTGGTTGACTGCTTGCTAGAAGTTGAGCTAATTGCCACCCTCGGAGGTCTGCTCACTGGAGCTACTGGAACCACTGACATAGACGAGTATCGAAATGACCCTTATGGAAAATACTATCGCTCCGGAGCTCTCGGTCTCATCCTCGGACCAGTTGTTGCAACACTTTTGAGCACAGTTGGTGGAATCGTTGAAGGCCTTCTCTTCGGAAACGATGACAATCCATCTGGTCTCTTGGGCGGCCTCCTAGGTGATCTCCAAACAGCAGTCATCAGTCCGTTACTTTCAACGCTGAATCCTGCATTAGTTCTAGTACTAGATCCGATTGCCAATATCATCATTAACCGACAGACTTTAGTAGAAGTTGAGCACGGCACAGTATTCACCGTCTCTGCGCTTGAAGTTAATATTCTGGATCTAGGAACATCTGCGAGCGATGTAATTCATCTACCATTGGCCACCGCATCTGTCATGGCACAACATTGGAAGCCATTCGAGATACAGCTAAACGTCGCCAAACAAGGTGATGGTCGTAATTTGCATAGCGGTGGTTTCACTTATGATCTGCAATGTGTCGATGGAACTACGCCGGTTTTCGAATCTGAACTAGTGGAATACACATCTAACAAAGTCGGAGAAAGATTTGAATATTCATCTGCTCAAAACCAGTTGCAATTAGTTGGCGCTACAGGGTTAACAAGCACTGCTCTACTTCCCGCAGGTTCTGAATGCCAATTGATGGCGAATCCTTCGTTGGCAACTGAGAAGTTTTCAGCTCTTCAACCGACAGGCACAACTCCTACAAGAACTCCATACACTTACTTCCTTGACACTAGCGATCAGGGCCTTCAGGTGTCGGCCGGAGAATCATTGTGGGAAACGATCACGGATCTAGATAGTCTCAGTTCTTATTCTGTTGAAGATGCGTGGAAGCAGCACTCCATCACTATTACGGTTCCTGAACAAGGGGATAAAATTCCTTTCAATATTGTTCACTCCTACGACATTGACACTCGAAATATTGAAGTCGTTGCAACGACCGATGGTGTGGCTCCAACTGATCCTTACGTCTTCGAATACTCGATTGACAGTGGTGCCACTTGGACACCAGTTGTGGATAATCTCATTTCAAATGTCCCGTTCATTGATGGGACTAGTTTGGAACCAATTCAGGTTCTTGTTCGCGAGCAGCTACCCACACCAGTACCCGATGTCTCTTGGATGATCGCGGATCCAGAAACTCAGTTAGACAGCACAGTAGAAAATGGGTATTCAACTGCTAAACAATTTGCTGCTGGGTATGGCCTCGATGCAGATTCCTCGACAACTCCGAATCTTCAACTCGTGGCGGCCAACGGAGTTCCCGTCGAGATCAACTTTGAAGCCATGCTTCCAAAGACCGGTCAGACAACATTGGTGTGGGTCATTGGTTTGGGACTACTCACAGCACTCGGTGCAGTGATCATGTACGTGCGGAGCAGGAAGCAGTAATTGTCTAAACATCAAAAGGTAGCCAAGGCCGGTAGTGCGGGGCGTGGGTCTCGTATTACTTCGTTGGTCTTGCTGATCGTAAGTTTGGCTCTGCTGTCGTATCCGGTGGTTGCTACAGTGTTGGCGGATTACAACAATAGTGAGAATGCTCGTCGATACGCGGAGGAGATTACGGAGTCCGCGACGCCAGAGACGATCCAGCAGCTGCGCAGCAAGGCGGAGGATTACAACGCTGACCTGTGGGCTACTGGGCACCCGGTGCGGCAGGAAAATCCGGAGGATCCTGCGTACCAGGGTTATAAGGAGCAGTTGCTGACTTCGGATCGCTCAACCACGATGGCTCGCATTCAGATTCCGGATGTGGGTATTGATCTGCCGATTTATCACGGTACGACTGATGATGTTTTGTACCGAGGTGCTGGCCATATGTACAATTCTGACCTACCGATTGGTGGAGAGAGCAGTACTTCGGTGATTACTGCGCATACGGGCATGGTGAATGCGAGTATGTTCGATAACCTGGGAAAACTTAAAGAGGGCGAGCCTGTTTACATTAATGTTCTTGGTGAGACTCTGCGCTATCGGATGACTGGCTACGAAGTGGTGAAGCCGGAAGATTATGATGCGGTGACGTACGAGGATGGGGTGGATAAGCTCATTCTGATTACCTGTACTCCGTACGGCATTAACTCGGATAGATTGCTGGTCACTGCCGAGCGAGATCACTCGCCGATTGAAGAAGGTGAAGTTCCTGATGGTTGGCGTTTACAGCTGTCGTGGTGGATGAAGCTGGACTTGGCGATTATTGCCACCATTATTGCGATTGCGTTGTGGTCAACAATCCGCCGGAGGAAGAATCTCAAAGTAGAAATTTCAGGATAATCCCTTAAATACATCTGTCCCGCCTAGGCGCTACTCTATTAACCATGGATTCACCAGGACAGGGCGAGATTGCCCGCGATAGTCAAGGACGCCCGATACTGGACCGGTATGGTCGGCCGGTTCGGGTTCGTCCGCAACCGCGGCAAACTCCCCCGGCTCCTCGAACCCCTCCGGTGAATGAAACGCGGGTCTATCAGCCAAGGCAAACGCCACCGCGCCAGACTCCTCCAAGGCAGACACCTCCACGACAAATGCCTCCTAGGCAAACCCCACCGAGGCAGGTTCCCCCACAACAGCATTACCAGCAGCCTGGTCAGATCGGACAGGTTCGTCCACAGCCGCCGGTGATTGCAAATGGTGGAGGGAGACGTCGAAAAGCAATATCTTTTAAGCCCCGTGGCTGCCTTGGCTCGCTCGCGGGCCTGGTGGCTGTGGTGCTGGTGCTCGCTTTTGTGGTCGCGCTGTGGGCGGATGCCAAGCTGAATCGCGTGGATGCGACGCCGGCGACGCAGGTGGCGAACACCGCTGGAACGAACTGGCTGCTGGTGGGTTCGGATTCACGGCAGGGTTTAAGTGATGAGGATATTGAGCGGCTGGGTACCGGCGGCGATATCGGTGTGGGGCGTACGGACACGATCATGGTGTTGCATATGCCGCGCACCGGCGAGCCGACGTTGTTGTCGATTCCGCGTGATTCTTATGTCAATGTCCCTGGTTGGGGCATGGATAAGGCGAACGCCGCGTTTACCGTGGGTGGCCCGGAGCTGCTCACGCAAACCGTGGAAGAGGCCACTGGCCTGCGGATTGATCACTATGCGGAAATCGGCATGGGTGGTTTGGCAAACATGGTCGATGCGGTAGGCGGCGTGGAAATGTGTCCCGCTGAGGCCATGTATGATCCGCTGGCGAACCTGGATATTCAGGCTGGTTGCCAGGAATTTGATGGCGCGACCGCGCTGGGTTATGTGCGCACCCGTGCCACTGCCCTGGGCGATTTGGACCGCGTGGTGCGCCAGCGTGAATTTTTCTCCGCGCTGCTGAGTACCGCCACATCCCCGGGCACGCTGCTGAATCCGTTCCGCACCTTCCCGATGATCTCCAACGCAGTGGGAACATTCACGGTGGGCGAAGGCGATCACGTATGGCACTTGGCAAGGTTGGCGCTGGCGATGCGCGGTGGAATCCAGACAGAAACCGTGCCGATCGCATCATTTGCCGACTATGACGTAGGAAACGTGGCGATCTGGGATGAAGCTGGAGCCGAAGCATTATTTAGCTCCATGCGCTAAAACCCCAGCTAATTACTCACAGGAAGTGTTCAGTGAACTTTTGGGCTAATTAATTATCTTCCCTAGAATCTTGGATACTTCCCTCCACGGATCGCTAACGAAGCAGTTTTATCGTTGGACTCATGAAAAAGCACCTCATGATTCCAGCGGCTCTGCTCATCGGTTCCCTCGCGCTTGTCAGCTGCGCACCGACGCCTGCCACGCAAAACGTCGAAACCGTCTCCGCCGCCATGACCGACACCCCGACCTACACCTCCTCATCACGGTCCGTGGAATCCACCGCCGGCACGGTCGCCGCCACCGAGGAAGCCGCGCTCACCCTGCAGGCCAACAGCCCCGGGGTGCCCGGCGCCGGAGGCACAAGATATAGCTTTAATTCACTTACGGTTTCCGAACAGGCCGCGGCAAGTGCCGTGCTAAAAGCCTTGCTTAACGACGCCTCCTCCCAACACTTCGCACACCCCTCCTACCTCGACATCTCAGGAACGCCTTCGGCGGATAACACCTGGGGAGTATCTTTCAGCGGAGACGCCGGATCAGCTTCGGCAATTTTCTCAGGCGGTGGCGTGGAAATCTCCGCCGTTGATATGCCACTATCCGCCGACTCCCTGCCCCAGATGAATTCCTTCTACAGCAGCCTGACTCAAGAGCAATTGGATGGTTTGGAATCCGGTATAGCTGTTTCTTCACTGAGCGCTGGCCAACAGGACGTGCTTTTAGATATGGTGGCTACCTCTGTCGGTTTGGCAGACAGTGAAACCACCGACACGATGATCACCAAGATCCGCGATTCCTTATCCGATACGTATCTATTTGGCACCGCCGATGAACTTTCGATAAGCGGCCCAGAGGTAGATTTCGAGGTTTCCCGCCAGGGCAGTGCGTTGAAGGTGACTTACCGAGACCCAAGCACCGATAGTTTGATCGCCGAAGAACGAGTGGACATTTCCGGTGTGGCTGCTGCACCCCCTGAGGTTGTTTAGGGTTTCTTGGTTGTTATGGTTTTTGTGGTTTGCAGGCGTTGATACTGCATTGATACTGCATATACGACCAAATCCATAGGTGTTCTGAGAATTCTTGGTCGCCAGTGCAAGTTTACTGGTCTAGATAACGCCGCATTTGACCAAAGCTTGCTCTCAGAACAGCTCGCTTGGTCGCCAGATGAAGTGAGGTGCAATTGTTGATTTTGAGCCCAGAAAAAGTGACCTCACAGAATCGCGTGTGAGAGCCTTTCCGGTCCAGGGTGATGCAAATACTCATCTGGAAAACCCGGTCGCTTAAATTGGCTGTCATGGACAGAAGAACAGGTTAAGGGAAAATGTGTGCTTCCCGCGGTCACCACTAGAGCCGTACATTACACAACAAGATATTGGCAAAATGGAGGCCAAAATCGAGAAATCTTGTTGTCTTATGTACATCAGCCTTCTGCCAAGACCCTCCCCTTTTCAACGGTCAGGGGTTGCCGGATCGCATTGTCGTGAGATCATTTCTTTGGCCTACAAAAAGCACACACCTCCCCCTCTTGTAGGAGAAATGGCAGCTCAACACACACAGAAACTGTTCAGCAATCATGCAGATACTTCCCTTTTAGCTTTCATCACCTTGCGAGCATGAAGTTTCAAGTTAGTTCTCATGCGCCTCAACAAACGAATCCCCGCAGCACTTTCCGGACTGCTGCTTTCCACTGCCCTTCTTGCCGGTTGCTCAACTTCTGGAACCGACGAGACCACGACAACGACCGTTTCCTCTGCTGCGGCATCAACCATCACTTCCACTTCTTCAGACTCTTCGGACTCTTCGGCCTCAAGCACAACCGCAGAGACCATCTCCAACACTGCGGACGCTGCCCAAGCATTTTTGGATACTTTGTCCACTGAAGAACAAGACGCCGTTCTCTACGACTACGACGCCGAAGAAAAGTCCACCGGCTGGTCCAACTTCCCCGTGACTTTCGTTGAACGCTCCGGTGTAAACCTCACTGATCTCACCGAAGAACAGCAGGCAGCAGCACTCAATGTTCTAAAGAACCTGCTCAATGATGACGCCTACCAAATGATCGAGGAGATCATGGCTGGCGATCAGTACCTCAACGATGAAAGCAACTCCACCGAGGATTCCCTTGGCCAGTACTACATCGCATTCTTCGGCGATCCAAGCAGTGATTCTGATTGGGCAATCCAATTCGGTGGCCACCACATCGGCATCAACGCCACCTTCTCTGATGGTGAGATCACTTTCGCCCCAACTCACCTTGGCACCCAACCTTCCAAGTGGACCAATGAAGACGGCGAAACCATCTCCGCTCTGGGCAATATGTACGACACCGCTTTCGCCTTCTACGACAGCCTGACCGAAGAGCAGCAAGAAGCTCTCTACCAGGGCGAAGAACTTGATTCCATGGTGTGCGCACCAGGCAGCACGTGTGACTACCCAACCGGTACTGGCTTGAAAGGTTCCGACCTCACTGATGAGCAAAAAGAATTGCTCATTGATGTCATCGCAAACTGGGTTGGTCTAGCCGATGAGGAAACCACCGAAACTGAACTCGACGCGATTCGTGAAACCTTGGATGACACCTACATCAACTGGTCTGGTGCCACCGAATACGACACCTCCACCGGCGAAGGCATCTACTTCCAAATCAGTGGTCCAAAGGTTTATATTGAGTTCGCTAACCAGCAGGGATCTGCAGGTGCCGATATTGACGGCGTCATCACCGCTGGTTGGGGGCATATTCACACCATCTACCGTGATCCAACCAATGATTACGCTAATTCTGTCACCCAGGAAGAAGCCAGCGGAATGATGGGCGGACCTGGCGGTGACGGTGGCGAAATGCCTTCCGGAATGCCTGGTGAAGCTCCATCAAATTAACAAGGCACTAGAATGATCCGCCGCTAAGTTGCACACCAAACTAGGCGACCAAATCCATAGGGGCTAACACGGTTCTTGGTCGCCAGATCAAATCTGCAAGCCTGGAAAACGTCACACACGACCAAAAATCTCCTTTGGATGAGCTGCCTTGGTCTCCAGGTGAAGTGAGGTGCAAATCTTAAAGATTGGGGCCAGAAAAGTGACTCCACAGATTCGCGTGTAAAGCCCTGGCAGAGCTTGGGTGATACAAATACTCGATCTCAAAATCCAGTTGCTTAAAAACCGTATTAGATCCCAGACAAAAGCGCGCACCCCATCACAGAAAAGGGGCACGCGCTTTTGGTGTGTTTATGTATTTTAGCGGATGGTCACCTGGCGGGACTTGATGTTTTCAAGCTGGCGGCGCTCATCGGCGTTGAGCTGTGCATCGTTGTCTAGCTCAGCAACGATCTTCTCGTTCAGTGCCACCAACACATCGGCGTAGTCGGTGTGTGAACGCTCAGGATCGAGATCCCACACTGGGACGACGATGCCGTGGGTGCGGAAAGCGCCAGCAAACTTGGTTTCTTCGCCTAAGTTGAGCTCGCCACGAGCTGCGATGCGTGCCAAAGCGTTGAGCAATGCGGTTTCGTTTTCGGTGCGTACCCAGCGGATATGCGCCTTGCCACCTGGGTTGACCCACCACACGGCACCTGGAACATCTGCTTCAACTTCGTAGGAAGGCAAGATGGAATCATTAGCTGCCTGCATGTGCTGTGCAACTTCTGGGGAGAGGTTGTCGTTGTCAGCCAACCACCAGTTGAAGTCTTGGTGGGCGGTGATGTTGAGGAGGGAGGCGTCGTTAAGCAAGCTCTTTAGCTCTGGCTGCGTGCCATCCGCTGTGGCGGTGGCCAGTGACTCGCCGGGTTTTGCGTTGATGACCCAGTTCAGCGCGAACGCGAGGTCCTTGCCCGGGTTGTTGGAGCGGATCGCCTGCTGCATTGCAACGAATGCCTCGCCGCCGAATGCTTCCTCGCGCACGAGCGCTGCGGCTGCACCTGGGAGGACGGTGCACAAGGTGATTTTGCGGTCGGTACCTGCAACGGTGATCGGTGCTGTTGCAGATGGAATGAATTCCTGCAGCGCCACCAGCTGTGGCTCCATTGCCAAGCCATCAAACGGGCGTGGTTCACGCTCAAGCGCTGCACGTTCAGCCGCGCGGGCTGCAAGTTTTGCCTGACGACGGCTCATGCCCTCCGGCAGCTGTTCATTCTTCTTATTCTTCTTTGCCATGCGCATTAGCGTACATGGCAGGCTCCGCGTCTGCGTTCAGAAGCTCCGCTGCACGGTCAGGATAATTAGTAGCCAGCATGTCAACGCCCTGGTCGCGCGCCCACAGCATGTCTTTTTGCTTATCGACGGTGAAAAGATAGGTGGGTAACCCCTTGGCCCCAATAATCTTCGGCTCCAATTTCGCCCGCTCCAGCGACAACCCCAAACCGGTGGGCACACCGCAGCGCAGATCACGTGGATTACCCCACCGCTCCCACGACCTGCGCAGATGAATCCGATCAAGGTGTGGGGCAAGGCGAGCCATGCGATACATCGCGGGAAGTGCAAAAGAAATGATGTGGATGCGTGGATCTTCCGTCAGCCCGCGATATTTTAAAATTTTTGTGATTTCTTCTTCCAGCATGACCGCGTAGCGCATCGGGTGCTTGGATTCTATATAAAGGTGCTTATCTGGATAATCCTCAAGAATGTCCAACAGATTGTTTAGAGTAAGCACCTTTTCTGGGGCTTCTTTGGTGCCAAAGTTCAAGCTCAGCAAGGATTCCAAATCTAAACGCGACACCCTGCCACGACCATTGGACACGCGATCCACAATGGGGTCATGGACGTTGACCACTTCGCCGCATTTAGTTAGCCGGACGTCAGTTTCAATTCCATGAATCGGTAACTCCAGAGCCGCCCGAAACGCAGACTCTGTTAACTCGGGAAAGCGAGACGATAAACCTCGGTGCGCAATGATCTTCATGAACACATCTCTCTTGGCTTTAACTACCTGCTATCGCCTCTAGTATCCCTCCAAACCGCACTCCTTGCAGCGTGAACGGAAATAAGTACACTGAAGCATTTTTGTGACTTGGACTACTTTCGCTTTTGATGGCTGGGGGCGGGGTAGGTGAGGAAGATTTTCGGACAACCGGATACAATCCCAAGATAGCAATCGATTGCATAGATTCTTGGGAAAGTTTGGCCGGTAATTTACCTGCCCGATTGGGTGGCAAAAATCCGGTTAGACGCAGCAGCAGGCGTAAATTATTCAGTGACAACCATTGGGTTTTAAAAAAGTTGTGGCTTAAATCTCAAGTTCTGTGTACTTTGATCATACTTATTCATTCGGATTTCTTACGAAGGATCACCTCCATGGACACTTGGGAACAAACACTTGGAGCAGGGCCACTGCTCGGCATCGCAGCCGGAGCCATTGCCCTCATCTTGGTTCTCGTCATCGTTTTTAAACTGCACGCTTTTCTCACACTGGTACTGGTGTCAATCGTCACCGCACTCGTTGCCGGTATTCCTGTCACCGCAGTTGTCGATACTTTGCTCGATGGTTTTGGTGGAACGCTTGCCTCGGTCGCCCTACTGGTGGGTCTGGGTGCAATGCTTGGTCGATTGGTTGAAACATCAGGTGGCGCAAAATCTCTAGCCGACACCATGGTGCGAATCTTCGGTGAAAAACGAGCACCTTTCGCACTCGGTGTTGCATCCCTAATTATGGGATTCCCCATCTTCTTCGACGCTGGCCTCGTGGTCATGCTCCCCGTGATCTTCGCAGTTGCTCGCCGACTCAACGGCTCCGTTCTCACTTTTGGCATCCCTGCAGCTGGCGCATTCTCCGTCATGCACGTGTTCGTCCCACCACACCCAGGACCAATTGCAGCTTCAGAATTCTTCGGCGCACAGGTTGGATATGTGCTGATCGCAGGCATCATCGTTGCACTTCCAACCTGGTACTTGACCGGTTACCTGCTGGGTAAGTTCCTTGGCCGAAAGTTCCCGCTTCCCGTACCTGACCTACTCAGTGGTGGAGCACAAGAAGACGATCAGCCACAAAACCCCGCTAGTGCTGCATCAATTATTGTCATTTTGCTCATTCCGATGCTGCTCATCTTCGGCAATACCGGAACGTCAATGGCCGTTTCCGCCGGTCTTCTTGACGCAGAATCTGCGGTAGTGAAAATTTTGGGATTCCTTGGCGAAACCCCAGTAGCCCTGCTGATCACCGTGATCATCGCGCTGTTCTTCCTAGGCAATCGACGTGGCGTTAATGGTTCCGCACTGGAAAAGACCGTCGAAGGTGCCCTCGGACCAATCTGCTCAGTCGTATTGATCACTGGCGCCGGTGGAATGTTCGGTGGAGTGCTGCGCACCTCTGGAATTGGTGGAGCACTTGCAGATTCCATGTCCGACCTGGGACTTCCAGTAATTGCAGGATGTTTCATCGTGGCAGCCGTCCTTCGCGTCGCTCAGGGTTCTGCCACCGTTGCACTCACCACCGCCGCAGCCCTTATGGCTCCCGCAGTTGCCGCCGCTGATTTCAATGAATTCCAACTAGCAGCAATTGTCATCTCCACCGCTGCAGGATCAGTCATTGCCAGCCACGTGAACGACTCCGGATTCTGGCTTGTTGGCCGACTCATGAACGCCGATGTCCCCACCACGCTAAAAACCTGGACCGTAAACCAAACCTGCATTGCGATTGTGGGATTCGTGATGGCCTATGCAATGTTCGGGTTGGCATCGCTTGTATAGTCCGCTGGTTCCGTTGGTTCACAGACTTTAAGTTCGAGACCTTAACTGCGATTTCTTATTACCGATACCAGTCGGTTTTGGTTGGAAATCCGACTGAAATCGGTGTTAAGAAATTGAGCTTGAGGTATCGGAGGTGCGGTATCGAACTTAAGAAATCGCACTTTAGACCCAACGCACTCAGAGCGCTTTTAAGGCGTCGAAAATCTGTGATGGGCATTGGCATAGGTGGGGCCCTGAAAAGACCTTAGAAGCGATTCTGGAGCCTTAAGATTTTTGGGATCAGCCACCAAAATTTACGCCACACAGACGGGACCAAACCAGGAGACCCAGAAACCTCGAAAAGCCAGAATTTGGGCATCTATGTTTGGTATCAAGCGCGATAAACCAAACCAGGAGACCCAGGATCTACGAAAATCAGAATCCTGGGTCTCCTGGTTTGGTGTGGCGCGTTAAGCGCTTTCCTGCAAGCGGCAAACACTTTTTTATCCGCTTCTACCTGCGTAAAGAGAAGCATCTTACACAAACCCCTTGACGTAAGGTGCATCACACTGCATGATGTTCACCATGAACCTGTCTGACAGCTGGACACCCCGACAGCCGGTGCTCTCTCGCACCAGTGCTGCGGAGGAAGTCTTCAATGCAATTCGTCAAGGAATCGAATCTGGGGAGATCCCACTTGGTTCCAAACTCAGCTCTGAAGCAGCGTTGGCTGCATCGTTTGGGGTGAGTCGCTCGGTGATTCGGGAAGCGCTTCGATCTTCAGCAACCTTGGGACTAACCAAGACTGAAACGGGTCGTGGAACTTTTGTTATTTCGGCGTCTCCTACCAATGATCTTGTGTTGGGTAATTTTTCATCCACGGATCTTTATGAGGCCCGCCCTCACATTGAGGTTCCTGCTGCTGGCCTTGCTGCCACCAGGCGGTCGAAGGATGATTTGCAGCAGCTTTTTAACATCATCGAGCAGATGGAAGCCGAAGATGATCATGTGGCTTGGGTGGAATTAGATACTGAGTTTCATGCAGCTATCGCTAATGCCAGTGGCAACTCGGTGTTCGCCAAGATTGTCGGCGATATCCGTGAGTCGTTGGCCAGGCAGTCTGAGACCGTGAACGTGGTGTCCGGTCGCAGGGAACCCTCCAATGAGGAGCACCGCGCGATCGTTGAAGCCATTGCAGCGCAAGATAAACAAGCTGCTGAAACTGCCATGGCATTCCATCTTTCTGCAGTTCAGGTGGCTGTGGATGACATCGTGAGGAAGCAATCATGATCCCAGCGCACGCCCCACTGGTGGGCCAAAGCCGTGGCGATTACATCGAATCCATTCACTACGGATCAGCTGTGTTGCTTGATGTGGATGGACATATCGAAACCTCCATCGGTGATACGGAAGCACTATTTTATCCCCGTTCTGCACTCAAACCGTTGTTTGCAGTCGGCATGGTTCGTGCAGGTCTCAAGCTCAACCAAGCACAGCTGACCTTGGCAAGTGCCAGCCACTCTGGATCCTTGGAACACCAAAAAGTAGTGCTTAGCACCTTGCATGATGCAGGGCTTGCGGAATCTGATTTGGGCAACTCTGTTGATCTTCCTTATGGAAAAGCAGAACGCGATGCTCACCTTGCAGCAGGTGGACGCCCTACCCGGCTGGCCCAAAACTGTTCCGGAAAACATGCAGCACTGTTGGCGCTGTGTGCTCTGAAAGGGTGGGATACCGAAACTTATCTTGATCCTGAGCACCCGGTTTCTGCTTTGCTTCGGGAGACTGTTGAGGAGCTGTGTGGAACGAGGGTGGCGTCGATAAGCATCGATGGCTGCGGAACCCCCGTCTATCCCCTAACGCTTGAAGCTTTGGCCCGGGGCTATGCGCGGCTGGCGAAAGCGCAGCCTGGAAGCGCTGAATACCAGGTCAAGGTGGCAATCATGAATCATCCTGAGCTGCTCGCCGGCGTTGGCCGCGATGTCAGCGCGCTGATGAGGGCGCTGCCCGGCGCGGTGGCCAAGGACGGATTTGAAGGAATCCAGGCAGTCGCGCTTCCCGACGGGCGCGCACTCGCCGTGAAAATTTCTGATGGTGGCGACCGCGCCCGCATGCCCATTACCGCAACGCTACTTACCCACGCTTTGGAAGAAGCGCCGGATGACCTGCGTGCTTTAACCCACCTGAATGTTACAGCGGGACCGGCGGAGGAACTCGTCGGCAAGCTATTTGCTCTTTAAGGAAAAACAAATGACCACTACTTTTTCAACCACCCGCACCGAACACGACCTGATTGGCGACGCCGAAGTACCAGCTCACGTGTACTGGGGCGTGCATACGATGCGCGCTGCCGAGAATTTTCAGATCACCGACCAAAAGCTTGCCGATAATCCTTTCCTCATCGCAGCTCTAGCCCGCGTCAAACAGGCCGCTGCCCGCGCTAACCTGCAACTTGGCCTGCTTGATCAGACTCGCGCTGAAGCAATTGACCAGGCCTGTGACCGCGTTGCTGCCGGTGAATTCAATGAACAATTCATCCTCGACCCCATTCAGGGCGGCGCTGGAACAAGCACCAACATGAATGCCAATGAGGTCATTGCCAATGTGGCACTCGAGATCCTTGGGCATGAAAAGGGCGACTACCAGTACCTTCACCCCAATGATCACGTGAATCTTTCACAATCCACCAACGACGCATACCCCACGGCGGTCAAGATCGCGACCTGTTTTGCCGCCCGCCCGCTGCTCGACGCACTGACCGAGCTTGAGCAAGCATGCCGCAGCAAAGCCGTGGAATTTCGGACCGTAGTGAAAATGGGACGCACCCAACTGCAAGACGCCGTGCCAATGACCGTGGGCCAAGAATTCGGCGGATGGGCTGTCACGCTGCGCGAAGACCACGATCGCCTCGAGGAATCCCTCAAACTCGTCACCGAAATCAACCTCGGCGCAACCGCGATCGGCACCGGACTTAACGCGCCAGAAGGATACGCCGAAGCCGCGCGCCGGCACCTGGCAGAACTCACCAACCTGCCACTGACCACCAGCCCGCACCTCGTGGAAGCAACCAGCGACGTCGGATCCTTCGTTCACCTATCCGGCGTACTCAAGCGCGTGGCCGTGAAACTCTCCAAAATCTGCAGCGACCTGCGCCTACTTTCCTCCGGGCCACGCGCAGGCCTCAACGACATCCAACTCCCCGCCGTGCAATCCGGATCCTCCATCATGCCGGGCAAAGTCAACCCCGTCATCCCCGAAGTAGTCAACCAAATCGCCTACCAAGTAGTCGGCTTTGATGCCACCGTCACCATGGCCGCAGAAGGCGGCCAACTCCAACTCAACGCATTCGAGCCCGTCATCATGCACTCCATCGGACAGTCCATGAAACACCTGGCCAACGGCTGCACCACGCTAGCCCGCAAGTGCATTGCGGGCATCACGGTCGACGAAGATGCTTTACGACGCCAAGTTGAACAATCAATCGGCCTCGTCACCGCCCTCAACCCAGTTCTTGGCTACACCCAATCCACCATGATCGCCATGGAAGCCCTCCACACCGGACGCGGCGTTGCCGAACTCGTCCTCGAACGCGGTCTCCTTACCAAAGCTGAACTCTCCGAACTTCTCCGCCCCGAACGACTCGCCAACCTCGCCTCCTAGAAACGAGAACACCATGTCAACTACTCAAGCACACGGGACTGTGGCTTCTGCTGCTGATTCTGCTTTTGATTCCGCTTTAACCGCAGGTGACAACGACTACCACAAGGGACTCAGCACCCGCCAAGTCAACATGATCGCCATCGGTGGCGCCATCGGCACCGGACTGTTCATGGGAGCAGGTGGACGACTCGCCCAAGCTGGCCCCGGCATTGTCATCAGCTACGCCATCTGTGGAGTCCTCGCATTCCTCATCCTCCGCGCACTCGGCGAACTAGTAATGTATCGCCCCAGCTCAGGATCTTTCGTGTCCTATGCTCGTGAGTTCTACGGCGAAAAAGCAGCCTTTGCCACCGGTTGGCTGTACTGGCTGAACTGGTCCATGACAGCAATCGTCGACATCACCGCCGCAGCCCTCTACATGAACTTCTTCGGCCGCTACGTTCCATGGATCTCTGCAGTTCCACAATGGGCCTGGGCTTTGGCAGCACTACTGTTGGTCCTTGGCATGAACCTCATCTCCGTGAAAGTCTTCGGTGAACTAGAGTTCTGGTTCGCACTGATCAAAGTCCTAGCACTCACTGCATTCCTCGTTGTTGGCTGCTACTTTGTCATCTTCGGAACCCCCATCGAAGGCCATGACACCGGCTGGTCACTTATCAGCAGCAGCGGTGGCATCCTACCGTCTGGAATCCTGCCAGTATTAGTCCTCATGCAAGGCGTTGTCTTCGCATACGCATCCATCGAACTCCTCGGCACCGCAGCCGGCGAAGTGGAAAACCCCGAAAAGGTCATGCCAAAGGCAATCAACACAGTGATCTTCCGCATCGCAGTCTTCTACGTCGGATCCCTAGTGCTGCTCTCCATGCTGCTGCCATACACCGCATACAAAGCAGGTGAAAGCCCCTTCGTGACATTCTTCAGCGCCATCGGAATCCCCGGCATGGACGTAGTCATGAACCTAGTGGTCCTCACCGCCGCGATGTCCTCACTGAATGCCGGACTCTACTCCACCGGACGAATCCTCCGCTCCATGTCACTAAACGGATCCGCACCCAAATTCGCCGGACGAATCAGCGCCAACGGAGTCCCCTACGGCGGAATCATCATCACCACCGTCATCGCAGCAGTCGGAGTATTCCTCAACGCACTTGTCCCAGCGCAAGCCTTTGAAATCGTGCTCAACTTCGCAGCAATCGGCATCATCGCATCCTGGGGCATGATCATGCTCTGCCACATCGCACTCGTGAAAAAGGCAGAACGCGGCGAACTGAAACGACCAAACTACCGCATGCCCTTTGCCCCATACTCCAGCTGGATTGTCCTCATCGCGCTCGTTCTCATCGTCGTGCTGATGGCTTTTGATAATCCAGTGGGCACCTGGACAGTCGCCGGACTTCTTGTCATCATCCCGCTGCTGATTGCCGGTTGGTACGCCTGCCGAGGACGCATCAACGCGATCGCAGCAGAAAGAGCGGCTGCTGTTTCTGAGTAATTAGCGCGGTGCACCAAACCAGCGGGCCCAGGATTCTGATTTTCGGAATCCTGGGTCTCCTGGGTTTCCTGGTTTGTCCCCACCAAACATACGTGCCAAAGTTTCGGGTTTTCGAGGATTCTTGTCATGTATGTTTGGTCGGATCTGCGTTGGGAGATTTTTGGAGCCCTATCCCAAAAATCTTAAGGCTCCAGAATCGCTTCTAAAGGCCTTTAACTGCTCGGTCCATACCAAAGTTCATTGCAGGTTTTCGACGCCTTAGAAGGGCCCTAAATGAGTTGGCCGCTAAAGGGCGATTTCTTAAGTTCGATACCGCATTACCGATACCGCAAGCTCAATTTCTTAACACCGATTTCAGTCGGATTTCCACCCCAATCCGACTGGTATCGAAGGTGCGAAATTGAGGATAAGAAATTGGAAACGCGGAATCGAAAGGGTGAAATCGCAGGTGAGGTCTCGAAGTTAACGCCGGCAAAGCAGCGCTACCTCAAATCGCGGGTTATTCCTCCCAGCTTTTCACCTTGCGCAGCAGCAGCCTGCTCTTTCGTTGGGATGCACCAAGTTTGCGACTCATCTTGTTGAGAACCTTGATGGCATCGTTGATGTGTGGGCCCTTGTTGAGCATGACGCATTCAGCACGAAGAGCCATGGCGGCGTCGGTGATTTCTGCGCGGGATGGGAGTCCGTTTTTGGCCATGTTTTCTAGAACTTGGGTGGCCAGAATGGTGGGGACGTGGGCGGCTTCGGCAAGAGCCATGATCAGTTGGGGGACTTCCGCCATGCGGTCAAAGCCGAGTTCAACGGCGAGGTCTCCGCGGGCGATCATGATGCCGAAGTTTTCGTGTCGCATGCCGGTGAGCAGGATGTGGGCGAGGCCTTCGTAGCCTGGGATGGTTTCGATTTTCAGTACGAGACCGAGGCGTTCTACTGCTGCTGGGTCGTCGATGTCTTCAAGTGCTTGGAGGAGGTATTCGACATCTGCGACGTCGCGGATAAAGGAAACCGCGACGATGTCGGCGTATTTGACCACAAAGCGCAGGTGTTGGAGGTCCTCTCCGGTAAGGCTTGGGAGGGGAAGTTCGGAGTCGGGCAGGTTGATACCTTTGTAGGCTGCCAGGTTTACGCCTTGTGGCCTAGCGCGTGTGATTTCTAGTTCCACGTCGTTGAAGCCGTCGGGCGTGGAGGCCTTGTCGATGCAGACTGCGGCGATGGCTCCGTCGTCGAAAAGCACTCTGTGCCCGACCTTAATTGCGCCGACTGCCTGCGGAAGTGTGCAGCTCAGGCGTGGGGTGCGGCCGGATCCGAGGGAGGGATCGTAGATTTGGTCTTCATCGGTGAGGATGAGGCGGTCGCCGACTTTGAGGTTGATGCGTTGGACTACGGCGGGGATTCCGTAGACGCGGGAGCGGTCATAATCGTGTTCTAAGAGAGTGCCGTTGGAGACGTAGGCTTTTTGTTGGCCTTCGGCGAGAACTGCGCCGTCGAAAGTTCGGGTGACGGTGAAAGACCTGCGGGACCCCCTAGAATCAGGGACGTTGATGACGCTGCCGACGCTTAATTTGCTGAACCATTCTGGGGTTACTTCGATGGGGAGTGCGGGGCGGCCAGGCAGGTTGGTGGGTACGGGGACGGGATCATAGCCGTGCGGGGTTATCCACAATTTTGCGGGAGTGAGCACTTTGCCGGTTTCGTTGCGGGTGACTCGTGCACGTCCAACTTCTGGACCGGGAGCTATTTCGCCAGTACGAACCTTCGGGCCAGCAAGGTCCATGCTCACGCGGATTTCGCGGCCGACTTCTTCTGCAACCGCGTGGACGTTGTCGATCATCTGCTTCCAGACGGTTTCATCATCATGGGCACAGTTGATGCGGGCGAGATCCATACCGCTTTTGGCGAATCCGCGAACCAATTCAATGTCGGTGGCAGCCTCCGTGGGGAGGGTAACCATGATGCACGATGGCGTGTCAGGCAAAGGTTCGCCGAGGAGGATTTCCGCGTGCTCGTCTAGGATTTCATCGGCATCCTCATAGGCATCAACCACATCAGATGGTGGATAAAGGGGGCCTTCACCAGCGAAAGCTCCAATAACATTGCGGGCAGCTTTCAGTCGGGCTTGGACGGCAGGTTCCGTGGCGGTTAAGCGGGTAGCGCCTACTGAAGCGAGGCGTTGCTGCAGTCCGCGGAGATCCTTGGTGCGCAGATGGGCATAGTGCATGAGGTTGCGGGCGCCCACATAGTGAGTCGGTGCGACTTTCCCGATGGCTTCGCTGTGAGTTTGTGTCACCTCATCAAGTTCTAGGATCAAACCATCAAGTTCAGTTTTGATCTCTTGGAGAATGTCCTGGTCAAACTCGTTCATCTGCGCTCCTTAGCTACAAACACTCAGTAGCTTCATTGTGCCCCCAAATTAAAAAGTTGGCAGTGCAAGTACTCAAATTGAAAGTTACTTGCGCTGCCAACTTTTCTGACCTTGTTTTAGAAGAACTGTTTCTGGATTTCACGCAAAGTGTTGGCGGAATGTTGGAAGCGTTCCATTTCGTGGTCAGTGATTTCTAGCTCTACCACTCGGCGGATACCACGACGGTTAATAATGGCGGGGGTGCCAATGTAGATGTCTTCTTCGCCGTATTCACCGTTCAACAGTGCGGAGACTGGGAGGGCAACGTCTTGGTTTTGCAGGACCGCGCGGGTGATTCGTGCAAGACCCATGCCGATGCCATAAGAGGTGGATCCTTTGGCGTCGATGATGTGATAGGCGGCGTCGCGGGTGTCTTCGAAAATTTTCTCCAGACGTCCCTCAAGGGTTGGGTCCTTGTCCAGCATGCGGCTAAGCGATACACCCGCGATGGTTGCAGAAGATAAAACCGGAAGCTCAGTGTCGCCATGTTCACCGATGATGTAGGCGTGCACAGAGCTTGGTGCAACCTCATACAGTTCACCCAGCATGTAGCGGAAACGTGCAGAGTCCAGGACAGTTCCGGAGCCGATCACGCGGTGCCAGTCCAGACCGGAATGCTTCCACACGGTGTAGGTAAGAATGTCCACTGGGTTGGAGGCCACGAGGAAGATGCCGTCAAAGCCGCTGGCCATGACATCATCGACGATGGTTTTCATGATCTTGACGTTTTTGTCCACGAGCTGCAGGCGGGTTTCACCTGGCTTTTGAGCTGCGCCGGCACAGATGACCACCATTGCTGCATCTTCACAGTCCGCATAGGTGCCTCTGGTAACACGGGTGCGGGAATCAGCCCACACAACACCATGGTTTAAGTCCATGACGTTGCCTTCGAGTTTCTTTTCATCAATGTCAATGATTGCCAGGTGATCCGCGGTGCCCTGGTTGATCAGTGCGTATGCGTATGCAACTCCAACATCACCTGCACCAATGAGGACGACCTTGTTGCCGACGGTTTCTTTCATTTTCGATCCCACTTTCTGATTTCCCTTAACCGGACAACCCACAAAGCAGCTCAGAAAATCAGCAAGAGCTCGTGCCCGGATTCCTTTGTTACACCTTTAATTATGCCCGATTATGTCCGAAAATGTGGTCTGACCACGTTCTATTTTTGTTGAAAAAATCACATGGCTTACACATTGCCATTCAGGCCAAACCAACTTATGCACTGCAGAACTACCTATGCTCTGCCAAGATGACCAAGTATGGTTTTGCTCCCCAGACTAGCGTCTTGGCTCACCGCCTGCTTGCCAGTCTCAAAAACTCACTCAAAAACTCACTCGCTCAGCCAGAAGCCGATCCTAAAAACCACCGTTCACCTCGCATCCCTTAGCGCGCAGTTGATCACAGAACTAGTCCCGGGAATCCGAATGTCCCGGACTCAAAAGCGAATCCTGCCCGCTCACATGGGTGCAGGGTTCATCGGCGCGGAGGTCGCATCGTGGTGGGCATTATCACCGTCTCTATTACCTAAACCATGGTGGGTAACCGCTGCCAACCTGGCAGTTTTGCAAGCAGTGGGGCATGCGGTGGCAACAGGAATCCACACAGTCCTCCCCACAACCAGCCGGCAATTATCCAAAATTCACATCACGACCGGCACAATCACTGCAACCACCACGGCTGTGGGGTTAATCAGACACCGCACCCAAATCCGACTCATCGGCACGAAAGATATTGGACCAAAAGACACCATCGCGGGAATTGTCTTCGGCACTTTAGGCTATGGCGCACTCCTGATCGGTGGCGAACTCACGCAGCACAGTATTAATAAAGTCAAACGCCACATCGAAAAATTCCTACCGCCGTGGATCAGTTTCATCGCAGCGGTTGCAGCCATCACTATAACCACCTTGACCTTGGCCGATCGCGTGTTGTTGCGGCGTATTCTCCACAATTCCGCAATCCAGGCAGAACGTCTTAATCGCCTGGTTTTCCCCGGAACCGAGCAACCGTGGGAACCGGAACGTTCAGGCAGTCCGTGGTCGTATGAAAAGTGGGGTGCGGTGGGTTCGCAAGGTCGCGCAGTACTCTCGGGAGGCCCGCGTAAAGATGACATCATCACTGTCACCAGGCTTCCTGCCGCAAGCGTGCATGAACCGATCCGAATTTTCATCGGCAAAATCCCAGGGCGTTCAATCAGTGATCAAATAAAACTTGTCATTCAAGAAATCCACCGCACCGGAGCGCTACGCCGCGACCACATCGTGATCAACAATTCCACCGGCACCGGCTGGATCACCGATTGGTCCGCCCACACCTTCGAATTCCTCACCGGCGGAAATTGCGCAACACTTTCCATCCAATACTCCTACCTCCCCAGCGCGCTGAGCTGGTACAAGGACAACGACGCACCCATCAACGCGGCGAGATTGCTTATCGACGCCCTCCTCCACCAACTAAATCTCCTCCCAAAGGCAAGCCGCCCGAAACTTTTTCTAGCGGGAGAGTCACTGGGGGCGTATGGGTTGGTGGAGGTGTGGGGAGACGTCGAAAAGCTTCTTGAGGTCGCGGACGGCGTGCTTTTAAGTGGCACGCCGCGGTTTTCGGACTCGATGAATGCGTTTCGCGCGCGGCGTGATGCGGGCAGCTCCGAGCGCCTACCCGTGATTGATAGTGGGCGCCACATCCGTTTTGCTGGTAATCCCGACCATTTGAAAATGGCTTCTACCTGGGAATTTCCGCGTATGATCGTGGCCCAGCATGCCTCTGATCCAATTGTATGGTGGGATGCCGCGCTATTTTTTCGGGCGCCCGAATGGCTGAAAACTCCCAAGCAGGACCACCAAGATGTGTTTCCGCGCCTGCGTTGGGTTCCGTTTGTGACCGGCTGGCAGGTGGCGTTGGATTTGCTGACTTCGACTGCGGTGCCTGGCGGGCATGGGCATAACTATCACGAAGAATTTATCGACTACTGGGCAGCACTTTTGGACCGCGACGTCACCCCCGAGCTGCGCCATGCCATTTCATATTGGATCCGGGCGAATCACATTAAACGCTAGGCCCTCAGATGGGTTGAAATTCCTAGAATGAGTGTTTGTATCGGCGGCGTCCGTTTAGGCGCTTGAGAGCGATTCTAGAAGGGGCCATTTTTGAGGCCCGTGGGATTATTGTGAAACCAGTACGTTTGCTGATCAAATTTTCACCACATCCGTGAGGTCCGACCTCAAAATCGAGCGAATTTTTGCATTACTGCGACACCCGCACGTCGATTCAACTTACCCCCGGCAAAAATTAGGCCGCTAATCTAAACCCATGACGCATGCGATCCTTTTTGACCTCGACGGCACCCTCGTTGATCACGCCTCCGCCGCCAGCGCCGCACTTCACGCCTGGTCACCGACCGTCGGCGTGGAAACAGACGTCGAGCGCTGGATCGAATTAGACAAATGGGGCTTTGCCCGTTTCGAGCGCGGCGAAACCACACATTTAGGTCAGCGGCGCGACCGCATCAGGGCATACCTGAACAAACAGCTTGACGACGCCACCTGCGATGACATTTACTCCGGCTACCTTAAAGCATATGAACAAAACTGGACTGCCTTTCCTGATGCGAAGGGCGTACTCGATCGTGCGGTAGCCACCGGAAAACCTGTTGGAATTCTAACTAACGGCGCAGCCCCCATGCAGCAGGGCAAACTTGATCGCACCGGTCTTGGCCTGCCAGAACTTGTCATGCTGGCTGCGTCTACCTTGGATTCCGCGAAACCACGCCCTGAAATGTATGCCCGTGCCCTTGCCCATTTGGGTGCAACGTCTGCAACGATCATCGGTGATGACTGGGTCAATGATGTTGAAGCCCCTCGAGCGCTTGGCTGGGAAGCATTTTATCTAGATCGTTCCGAAACTGATCCGCGCGCTGATATCCACTCGCTCGATCAACTCTTTCACTAGGCTGGTTTTTGTTAGAAACATTCTTGAAAGGACGGTTGTTTATGAAAATCGGCGTCATTCTAGGAAGCATCCGCGAAGGTCGGTTCGGTGCAGGTGTTGCAGATTGGGTCATGGAACAAATCGCAGCGTACGATGCCCCCGATGCAGAGTTTGAACTCCTAGACCTTAAATCTTTCAATGTTCCGCTGTTGGAATCCGCCACTGTTCCAGGTGCCGCCAACAAACAATACGACGATCCGCAGGTCACCGCCTGGTCCAAGGCTATCGATGCCTGTGACGCTTTCATTTTCATCACCCCTGAGTACAACCATGGTGTGCCCGGCGCGTTTAAAAATGCCTTCGATGTCTTAGGCAATGAGTGGCAAAACAAAGTTGTTGCTTTCGTTTCCTATGGTGCAGCTGAAGGAGTTCGCGCTGTTGAGCAGTGGCGCCAAATTGTCGGAAACTTCAATATTTTTGATATCCGCAGCCAGGTGACGTTTTCCACCTTCACGGAAAACAAGGACGGCGCTTTTAGCCCCAATGAACGCCGCGCCGGTGAGTTAGAACGACTTCTTGATAGCCTCCTATCGGCTCTACGCAAATAAGGTTCTGAAATACTAATGAGTGTGAAAGCACATGAATCTGTCATGGATTGGGTCACCGAGGAGCTCCGCAGCGGGCGGCTAAAACTCGGCGACCATCTCCCCAGCGAACGTTCCCTGTCTGAAACCCTTGGTGTTTCCCGGAGTTCGCTGCGGGAGGCACTTCGTGTGCTTGAAGCGCTCGGCACGATTTCTACCGCCACTGGTTCCGGGCCACGTTCCGGCACGATTATCACCGCGGCCCCTGGCCAGGCTCTTTCCTTGTCTGTGACTTTGCAATTGATCACAGACCAGGTCGGCCATCACGATATTTACGAAACCCGCCAGCTCCTCGAGGGCTGGTCCGCGCTGCATTCCAACCCCGAGCGCGGCGACTGGGCTGCCGCTGAAGCTTTGCTGGAAAAGATGGACGACCCCAGCCTTCCGCTGGAAGATTTTTTGCTTTTCGACGCCGAATTCCACGTTGTTTTATCAAAAGGCGCAGAAAACCCGCTGATCACCACTTTGATGGAAGCCCTTCGACTCTCCGTGTCTGATCACACTGTTGCCCGCGCGCGTGCCCTTCCCAATTGGTCTGAAACGTCAGCGCGTTTACAAAAAGAACACCGCGCAATTTTGAAGGCACTGCGTGCTGGTGAATCTGTACACGCAGCCGAGTTGATTAAAAAACACATCGAAGGCTACTACGAAGAAACCGCTGCAGCGAAGGCCTAAATGTCCCGCACTTTGTGGGCGGTCAGTGATCTTCATGTAACTTTCGCCCAAAACCAAAAAACCGTTGATGCACTCCAGCCCCATAATCCAGGTGATTGGCTGATCGTTGCCGGAGATGTAGCCGAAAAAATCCCTGATGTGGTGCGGGTGTTGTCAGGGTTAGCTGCACGCTTTGACACTGTCATTTGGGTTCCCGGAAACCATGAGTTATTCAACCGGAAAACTGATCGCATCAACGGCAAAGCTCGATACCGCGCATTGGTTGGTCAGCTTCGAGCGCTAGGTGTCATCACCCCCGAAGATCCCTACCCCGTCTTTGGCGGAGTCACTATTTGCCCACTGTTCACGCTTTACGATTACTCTTTCCGCCCCCTTGGCTTCACCGCAAAACAGGCCGTGGCTCAAGCAAAAGTGAAACTCGACGACGAGCTAGCTATTGCCCCTTACGTTGATATCCCACAGTGGTGTGCCGAACGACTCTCCTACACAGAAGATCGACTCAAAGCCACCAAGGGGCCAAAAGTCCTGGTCAATCACTGGCCACTTGTTATCGAACCCACCCACCGCCTCTTTGAAAAAGACATCGCCTTATGGTGTGGCACCACCGCCACCAGAGACTGGGCAGTGCGCTTTAATGCAGTGATGGCGATCCATGGACACCTGCATATTCCTGCTGAAACTCGAGTAGATGGAATAAGCCATGTGGAGGTGTCTTTGGGGTACCCCTTTGAAAAGCATCCACCACATTTAAAGAGGCCATGGCCTTTTCCGGTCATGCAGATCAACTAATTTTGCCCGATTGTGGGGGTAATTAGGCTCACCTGTTTCCTGGACCCCATTGACATTCAAAGGTGACGTGTCTTACATTCATGTGGTCTGACCATGAGGTTGGGCCAATCGGTTACAGCCCGTTTACTCCCGCCGTCCGTTCCAGAGAAGAGGTCACCATGACAACTGCCGTAGATCAAAACTCACCACCGAAACAGCAATTAAACAGACGCGTCCTGCTGGGCAGCCTCAGTGGCAGCGTCATTGAGTGGTTTGATTTCCTCGTATACGGAACCGTCGCCGCACTGGTATTCAACAAGATGTACTTCCCCAGTGACAATGAGTTCCTTTCCACCATCTTGGCGTATGCGTCATTCTCCCTGACCTTCTTCTTCCGTCCCGTTGGTGGCGTCATTTTCGCTCACATCGGTGACCGGATTGGCCGCAAGAAAACCCTGTTCATCACCCTCATGCTCATGGGTGGTGGCACCGTTGCCATCGGTTTGCTTCCCGACTACAACTCAATCGGCATCTGGGCACCGATCCTGTTGATGTTCCTGCGCATCCTGCAGGGCATCGGCATCGGTGGCGAGTGGGGCGGCGCACTGCTTTTGGCTTATGAATACGCACCTAAGAACCAGCGTGGTCTCTACGGCGCAGTTCCTCAAATGGGCATTTCCCTCGGCATGCTTCTGGCTGCTGGTGTGATCTCCCTACTTACCCTCATGCCAGATGAGCAGTTCCTGACCTGGGGTTGGCGTGTCCCATTCGTAGGATCGATCATCCTCGTGTTCATTGGTCTGTTCATCCGAAATGGCCTTGATGAAACACCAGAATTCAAGCGCATCCGTGATTCCGGCCAGCAGGTAAAGATGCCTCTGAAGGAAGTGCTAACCAAGTACTGGCCAGCCGTACTTGTTTCCATCGGCGCGAAAGCTGCAGAAACCGGACCTTTCTACATCTTCGGCACCTACATCGTTGCGTATGCAACCAACTTCCTGAACATCCGCGACAACATGGTCCTCCTGGCTGTTGCGTGCGCAGCACTCGTTGCCACCATTTGGATGCCACTGTTTGGTTCCTTCTCCGACAAGGTCAACCGCGCAGCCCTCTACAGGATCTGTGCATCTGCAACCATCGTGTTGATTGTCCCTTACTACTTGATTCTCAACACCGGCGAAATTTGGGCACTGTTTATCACCACCGTGATCGGCTTCGGAATTCTCTGGGGCAGCGTGAATGCAATCCTCGGAACCGTCATCGCAGAAAACTTCGCACCTGAGGTCCGCTACACCGGCGCTACCCTGGGTTACCAAGTCGGAGCAGCACTCTTCGGCGGTACCGCCCCCATCATCGCCGCGTGGATGTTTGAAGTTTCCGGCGGACAGTGGTGGCCAATCGCCCTCTACGTTGCTGCATGCTGCCTCATCTCGGTCATCGCATCGTTCTTTATCCAACGCGTTGCCCACCAAGAGAACTAAGATCTATTTTTAAACCTTCCGAAAGGATCCACCCATGGTGAAACGTCAACTTCCAAACCCAGCCGAGCTCCTCGAGCTCATGAAGTTTAAAAAACCAGAGCTCAATGGCAAGAAGCGTCGCCTAGACTCCGCGCTCACCATCTACGACCTGCGCAAGATTGCTAAACGACGCACCCCAGCAGCTGCCTTCGACTACACCGATGGCGCAGCCGAAGCTGAACTATCAATTAAACGTGCACGTGAAGCTTTCGAAAACATCGAATTCCACCCAGACATCCTTAAACCCGCAGAGCATGTAGACACCACCACCCAAATCCTCGGTGGATCCTCCTCCATGCCGTTTGGTATCGCACCAACAGGCTTTACCCGCCTCATGCAAACCGAGGGTGAAATCGCAGGCGCTGGAGCCGCAGGCGCAGCAGGTATCCCATTCACCCTGTCCACACTGGGCACCACATCAATCGAAGACGTCAAAGCTGCCAACCCTAACGGCAGGAACTGGTTCCAGCTTTACGTCATGCGAGATCGCGAAATCTCCTACGGGCTCGTCGAACGTGCAGCTAAAGCAGGGTTTGACACCCTCATGTTCACGGTGGACACCCCCATTGCCGGCTACCGCATCCGCGACTCCCGCAACGGATTTTCCATCCCACCACAACTGACGCCATCCACCGTGCTCAACGCAATCCCACGGCCATGGTGGTGGATCGACTTCCTCACCACCCCAACCCTAGAATTCGCTTCACTGTCCTCCACCGGTGGCACCGTCGGAGATCTGCTTAACTCCGCCATGGACCCCACCATTTCCTACGAAGACCTCAAAGTCATCCGTGAATTGTGGCCGGGAAAGCTCGTGGTCAAGGGCGTGCAAAACGTAGCCGACTCCGTCAAGCTTATCGACGAAGGCGTCGACGGCCTCATCCTCTCCAACCACGGTGGACGCCAGCTCGACCGCGCACCAGTTCCATTCCACCTTCTGCCACAGGTACGCAAGGAAGTCGGCAACGACCCAACCATCATGATCGACACGGGCATCATGAACGGCGCCGACATCGTTGCCTCCGTAGCAATGGGAGCAGACTTCACCCTCATTGGTCGCGCATACCTCTACGGACTCATGGCCGGAGGTCGCGAAGGTGTCGATCGCACCATCGCCATCCTACGCAGCGAAATCAACCGCACCATGGCACTACTTGGTGTTTCCTCGCTTGAAGAACTCGAACCACGCCACGTCACCCAGCTGGCCAAAATGGTTCCAGTTTCTGAGGCCACCCGCACAGCAGCAGCTGAAATCTAATAATCCAGCGAGCTAATTAAAGGCACCCATCCGATTGGATGGGTGCCTTTTCCTAATAATTACTAAAACTTACCTCAGCAATCGATCTTCAAATTATATTAGAATGTTTTTCTTAGATGGACCATTTCACCTAAAGGGTGATAAGGTTAATCCAAGACATAAGGATGCGTCATCTCAAATGGACGCGACATTGGCAAACCGGACGAGGTGGACTTAGTGCGCGTCCTTTTCGAAAATGAGGAACTCCAACGAGCCGCAGAGGATCCCTCCTATAAACCAAAACGTTGGAGTTCCGACATTCTCAAGGCATATCGGAGGAAGATTCAATTCCTTCGTTCTGCAGCAGATGAACGAGACTTAAGAGCCTTGCGGTCACTAAATCTCGAGCAATTGAAAGGTGATCGTTTTGGAACATCTTCGATTCGGTTGAATAAGCAGTATCGCCTTATTCTCAAGTTTCTAACCGAAGAAGATGGCCGAGTGGTCGTTGTTATTGAATTGGTTGATTATCACTAAAGGAAGGTGAACTCATGAATACTCCAATTGCGGCGGAGCTGTTCCCTGTAGGGGAATTGCTTGCTGAGGAACTAGACGCACGCGGTTGGACCCAGTCCGACTTTGCGGAAGTGCTTGGTCGACCTGCGCAATTCGTCTCAGAAATCCTTTCTGGAAAGAAGGAAATCACACGTGAATCTGCATCACAAATCGGTGCAGCCTTAGGAACCTCCACAGAGCTTTGGCTGAACCTCCAGGATTCATATTTCCTCTGGAAGCAATCTCAAGATTTGAAAATGCAGGAGAATCTTGATGCAGTAAAAACTCGGGCACAGTTACAAGATCTTGCGCCAGTTTCGCTACTTGCAAAGAGAGGTTTCATCACTTCCACTGACCTAGAGGTTCAGAAGCGTCAAGTCCTTAGCTTATTTGGAAAATCCTCCTTCGACGATCCCTCTGCAATCGGTTTTGCTGCTCGTCGAAGCAACGGCGACGAAGACTTCACCGCCCTACAACACTCATGGGCTGCATGCGTTAAAGCGGTAGCCAAGGAGCTGGATGCTGCTGCATTCTCACGGGACTTACTACATGACTTAGCTAAGACTCTTTCTAAAAGAATGCGCGAACCTAAAGCGTTTGCTGAATTCCAGAGCTTGTTCGCTACGGTTGGCGTCAAGCTTGTGTACATCGAATCCTTCCCTGGTGGGAAACTCGATGGGTGTGCCATGATGGTCGATGGGCATCCTGTAATCGGACTTTCTGGGCGCGGAAAACGCCTTGATAAAGTACTCTTCACACTTCTCCATGAAGTAGCCCATATCCTCCTCGGTCATCTAAGGGACAACGGAGAGGTGATCCTTGATGACCTCTCCGCCGATCACGGAGGTAAAGAGGCTGAAGCTGATCGATTAGCAAGTAAACTTGCCATCCCAGAGCCGTTACCAGAGATTCCAGCGAGATTGAACTCAACGTGGATTGAACAACAGGCTAATGAATTGGACATTGCCCCTATCATCCTCATTGGTCGGCTCCAGAAAGAAGGCTTCCTTTCATGGAAAACAACTTTGGTGCGAAACGCTCCCACAGCCATCCAATACTTAGAGCACTGGAAAGCACCCCTTCCAGTCAACCCCTAGCTCATTCACAAGTGAACGAAGGTGGACTAGTTTTGTTCCTTTGCCCGAATAAGATCCAGCGCAATCATGGCGCCGATGATCACTTTCCGGATGTCTTCAGGAGCTTCCGCATCAAAGTTCACGGCATAGGTACTTCTGCCTAAAAATCCTTTGGCAGCGCCGGACCATTTTCGGGACACATGCGCTGGAATTCGGTCGCCCATGCGGAATTCAAAGTCGAACCCGAGGAAGTTTCCATGCATTTCAATAACGCTGCCACCTGGTAATTCAATGTCCATGCGCTTGTTAAAGAAGGTAAAACGCTTGCGCACATGGGCAATCGGGGTGCCATTCGCGTCATCGATTTCGTAGGTGTCGCGCACAAAGTTCATAGGGTCACGCACCTGCATCAGTGGTGTGCCAAAAGCGTCCTCCAGGGTGAATCGGCGATCGCCTTTGACCAGCCGTGAGCCTAAGGATCCTTCCGTTTTGATTCTGATGACTACGTCGCCTTCTGGGTTGTAGATTTCAAAATCATTGCTCAAAAAGGAGGTGATTTGTTGGACAATTAAGGTGTCGTTAAGGAATGGGTTCATGGAGCCAACCTACTTAATTAACCATGCTGAAGACGCGACCACCAGCGCTTCTACTCCACGGTCAAGGGTTGGTTGGATATCGGGGGCAAATGCGGGCGAGTGGTTACCCGGCGCGTTTTTCCAATCTGCAAATCCACCCAAACCCCAGTAGGAATAAGGAACACCGAATGCATCGGGGATGATCGAGAAGTCTTCAGAAGCTGGGACTTGAGCCAGATCGACTGAGTTGTCGCCGAAAAATTTATCAAACGCCGCCCGAACCCGCTCGGTCACAGATTCATCATTGTTTGTTAATGGGTACTGGTCGTAGTACTTAAACTCTGGTGGCTTCGGGCAGCGCGCGGCTTCGCATTCATGGCGCACAATCCGCTCGATGGCCTCATGCAAATGCTTCGAAACATCCTTAGAAAACGCACGCGTATTGAGCTGCAGCACCGCAGAATCAGGAATGATGTTGGATTTTGTGCCCGAATGGAAACTGCCCACCGTCAGCACAGCAGTCTCACTAGCTGCAATTTCCCGAGAAATCACCGACTGTAAACGCGTCACGATAGCCGAACCCAACACAATCGGATCCACTCCCAAATTCGGCATCGAACCATGCGAACCCTTGCCATGCAAGGTGATCTCAATCGACGCCGCCTCCGACATCACCGCCCCCTCACGCGTGCCCACCGCCCCACCAGGCAAGGAGCCCAGCACATGCTGGCCTAGATAGACATCCGGCGTAGGAAGCTTATCGACGATTCCCTCCTCCACCATCATCCTCGCACCAGCTGCCGTTTCTTCCGCTGGCTGGAAAACGGCCATCAACGTGCCACTCCACGCATCCTTATGGGAGTTAAACGCCTCAACCGCACCCAACAGTGAGGAAATATGCACATCATGACCACAAGAATGTGCAACGGGAGTTTCTTTACCTGTGTTTTTATCTACCTGGGTAACCCCAGTTGCGGCGTATTCTTTGCCGGATTCTTCAGCCATGGGAAGGGCATCAATATCACCGCGTAAAGCCACAACTGGACCTTCGCCGTTTTCGATAACCGCAACGACGCCAGTTTCCCCAATGCGGGTTATCGAATCCACCCCATAAGATTCCAGCTCCGCAACTATCCGCTCTGATGTCTTAAACTCCTGCAAAGACAACTCAGGATGCTGATGGAAATACTTATACAGTTCTTCGCGGTAATCGCGGGTGTGATCGAGGTCAGCTAAAAGAGCTTTGATTGTCATACGCCCAAGGGTAATAGGGGGTGGAGGGGTGCGTCGACAAGCAAAAATCTTTTAAGCGTCCACCCCACATGGAATCCCCGTGGAGTGGTGGGGGCAATACCCGTCGGGGTTTTTATCCAGGTACTGCTGGTGGTAGTCCTCCGCCAGGAAGTACTGATCCGGGCTGATCACGCCGATCTCCGTGGTGATCTCACCAAAACCGTGCTGCTTCAGCGTCTTTCCATAGGCATCAACCACGGCTTTTACCCGAGCAGCGTCCTCCTCGGTCTCGGTGTAAAAAGCAGAACGATACTGCGTACCTACATCATTACCCTGGCGGAAACCCTGAGTCGGATCGTGTGCTTCCAACCCACTAGCGACCAACTTCTCGAGGGAAATCTTCGAAGGATCATAAACAACCTCAACGATTTCCGTGTGCCCCGTGCGACCAGAACACACCTCACGATACGTCGGATTCGGAGTGAAACCGCCAGCATATCCGACAGACGTGCCCTCAACGCCGTCCATCTTCCAATACATTTGCTCCACACCCCAGAAACAACCAAGACCAATCCAAATCCGCTTCTGGCCATCCTTCCACGGACCCGTAATCGGAGTACCCAACACCGTATGAGGCGCAGGATTTTCTAGAACAGGATGTTTGCCACCTTTAAGCGCCTCATCAGGGGTAACCATCACCGGCTCAGGAGTGAAAAACCATGCCATAACAGGAAAGTTCCTTTCTAGAAATTGAGGAAGCCTTATGCCATTCCAACCAGTACAGATTCACCATTATTCCCTGGGGGTCTGATAAATAGGTGACTTGAAAAGATTCGTTGCAATATCAACAAATAGGCCTATCATTGGGATGTAGCGCACGGGCACTTTTGCAAAGCGCCATCTGACGGATTTCCAAAAGGTGTATATGCTCGGTGCAGAAACCTACGAAAGGATTATTCATGGCTGTATACGAACTTCCAGAACTCGACTACGCATACGACGCTCTCGAGCCACACATCGCAGCAGAAATCATGGAGCTCCACCACTCCAAGCACCACGCAACCTACGTTGCCGGCGCAAACGCTGCACTTGAGGCACTAGAAAAGGCACGCGAAGAGGGCACCAACCCAGACCAGATCCGTGCACTGTCCAAGAACCTTGCATTCAACCTCGGTGGACACACCAACCACTCCGTTTTCTGGAAGAACCTCTCCCCTAACGGTGGCGGCGAGCCAACCGGTGACCTAGCAGAGGCAATCAACCGCGACTTCGGTTCATTTGCTAAGTTCCAGGACCACTTCAACTCCGCAGCACTGGGTCTCCAGGGCTCCGGCTGGGCAGTTCTTGGCTACGACCACATCGCAGGTCGCCTCGTTATCGAGCAGCTCACCGACCAGCAGGGCAACATCTCCATCGACATCACCCCACTTTTGATGCTCGATATGTGGGAGCACGCTTTCTACCTGCAGTACAAGAACGTTAAGGCAGACTACGTCAAGGCTGTTTGGAACGTCTTCAACTGGGATGACGTAGCACAGCGCTACGCAGCAGCTTCCAAGTAAGCTTTTACTCCCTCAAGCAATAACCACCCTGGGTTTTTCTAGGGTGGTTTTTTGATGCGCTTTTTTAAGGTGTGGTTTTTGGGGTGCTGGTTAGGTGGTTAGGTGGTTAGCCCGTGAGGATTCACCATTTTTCGGCGGTGGACAGCGGAAAATGGTGAATTGACACACTTTCAGAGCCAAAAAGCGTGAGGATCCACCATTTTTTAGCAGCAGGTTGCAGAAAATGGTGAATTGACACACCAGGGCAAGAAGACATCACTGACTCATGGAGCAATATGCAAATCCCCACCACAACCGTGAGGATTTTGAAGGTTTGTGGTGGATCCTTGCATTTTCAAGGTCTGAAACTGCACGAATCCACCACAAGTTCGAAGTTTCGTCCCCGATGTGGTGAATCCTTGCCCTGGGGTCTTGCAGGCAGCTCCCAGAAAATACTCGCCGTATCTAGGGCAGGGTGACTAGATCCCGAGTTGCAAATTTTCGTTCCGAAATGGAGGGCGAGAAGCGGATTTTAATCGAAAATTTGCGCTAATCAGGCCGGAGAATGCAAGTATTCGTTCGGTTTTCAGAACTCGCCGCCGACAATGAACGAATACTTGATCAGCAACCATTCAGCTATCACTCAAGAATCACACCAGCCCCAAAAGTCCCAAAAACCACGCCCTCAGAATCGCTTCTAACAGCCTAACTCCTCTAAATTGGGACAACAGCTCACCCGGCAATTTCAGCCCCTTAAAACGGCCACCGCAGCTTTAGCTCCTTTCCAGCGCATATCTAGATCCAGCAACAAACTCTCGGAAATTGTCCACCGCAGGAGCAGGTCCCGCATTAAGTCGCCACACTAAACCCAACTCCCTATAAGCAGGTGGATTAAGTGGGCGTTGCACAATTCCAACTGTGGGTAGGTATGGATCATCCATCGGCACTACTCCAACGCCTAGACCTGCGCTAACAAGGCCAGCGACGGTGGTTAGTTCCATGGATTCGAAAACCACGTTGGGTACAAATCCGGCCTTTTCAGCCAAGGCGTCCATTAAAAGCCTCGTGCCAAATCCTGCGCGCATCGCCACAAAGGGTTCACCTGCCACTTCCGATAATGGGATTTCTCCGGAACCTGATGCCAGCCTGTGATCTGCCGGAACAGCCAGAGCAAGGCGTTGGCGCAAAAGTGGCGCCCACCCTAGAGAAGTTCCCACTTCCGCCGGTTTGGGACCAACTAATGCGAGGTCAGTTTCATCGGCTAACACTCGGTCGACCAAGAGCATTGCTGCTGCTTGGTGGAGTTGGAATTCCACATGGGGATGTTCAGTTCGGAACGTGCGGATTAGTTCTGGAACCATCCATGTGCCAAGGGAGTGCATGAAATCAAGGCGGATGGTTCCTTTTTCGGGATCCATGAGTCGTTTGATTTCAGTGGCGGCAGAGTCAAATTCCGCGACAATTGCACTAGCGTGGGCGAGAAATGCGCGACCTCGTTGATTGAGGACGAGTTTTCGGCCGGCGCGGTCAAAAAGTGGGGTGCCCGCGTGTTTTTCTACACGTCCGATCCTTCTGGACAGTGTGGGCTGGGGGATGCCTAAACGGTCAGCGGTTTCGGTGAGGTGGCCTGAGTTTGCGACTGATATGAAGCTGCGAACATCATCGATTCGCATTTCTCCGCCATCATTGTTCATGGTCACAGCCTACATGCATAGAATGAATCAAAAACAGCTATTTCTAACATTTTACTAATATTGCCTGTTGGCGCATGATGGTGCCCATGAGCCAAGCGATAGATACCAAGGTCACGGAATACCAGGGAATTGAGCGCGGAACACGGAATTACAAACGCGCTGTGTTCGCCATGTTGGCTGCCGGGTTGGCTGCGTTCAATGGTCTTTATTGCACTCAGGCTTTGTTGCCAACAATGACGGCAGAGTTAGGCATTACCCCTACTCAATCTGCACTGACCGTATCCGCTACTACCGGCATGCTCGCGGTGTGTATTGTTCCGGCGTCAATTCTTTCGGAGAAATTTGGCAGGGGCCGGGTTCTTATAACCTCGCTTTCTTTGGCCATTATTGTTGGTTTGATCTTGCCGTTGGTTCCTAATATCACTGCACTTATCCTGCTCAGAGGGCTGCAGGGAGTGCTGCTGGCTGGCACTCCGGCGGTGGCTATGACCTGGTTGTCTGAGGAGATCCATCCAAAAGATATTGGGCATGCGATGGGAATTTACATCGCTGGCAATACGGTCGGTGGATTAACTGGCCGCATGATCCCTGCAGGCCTGCTTGAGGTGACTCATTGGCAAAATGCATTGCTGGGCAGTTCTGTTGCCGCGTTGATTTTCGGCGCGATCATGGTGATGTTGCTTCCCAAGCAGCGGAAATTCCAACCGAAGAATATCAATGTGCGCCATGAGTTTTCAGCGATGACTGCGCATTGGCGTAATCCTCGTTTGGCGTTGCTGTTTCTGACGGCGTTTCTCGGGATGGGCACATTTGTGTCGTTGTATAACTACTTAGGCTTTCGCATGATGGATCAGTTTGGTTTAAGTGAAGTCCTGGTTGGCGCGGTGTTCATCATGTATTTGGCTGGTACGTGGAGTTCTACTCAGGCAGGTGCGTTGAGGGAGAAGATCGGCAATGGACCAACGGTTATTTTCCTAAGCCTGACGATGATCGCCTCAATGGCCATGATGGGCATTAACAATTTGTGGATCACGCTTGTTGCCCTTTTTGTGTTCACGGCAGCGTTTTTTGCTTTGCATTCCAGTGCGTCGGGGTGGATTGGGATTATTGCAACGCATGATCGTGCGGAAGCCTCCAGCATGTACTTATTTTGTTATTACGTTGGGTCCTCGGTGGTCGGTTGGGGTTCGGGATTTGTGTTCACCCATTTGCCGTGGATTGCGTTCATTGGCTGGCTAGTCCTGCTCCTGTGCGGAGTCTTAGGCATTTCCATCACCCTGGCCAAACTAGCCCACAAGGTGAATTAATACGAATTTGTCCGTGTTTAAATCGGCGTTATTGTTGTTGCTATGAGCAACGATTCCACCTGGAGCAGTCGCACCTGGCACAGAAAAGCAAGCAGACCAGTATCTATTTGGTTGATAGTTTTAGTTGTCGCCGGTTTAATCCATCCGCTGCTTCCGGAATATCGTTGGGTGCTTATTCACCTTTTCACCCTCGGCGCCATCACAAACTCCATTGTTGTGTGGTCGCAGCATTTCACGGAAAAGTTCCTGCACTTAAAACTCGATGATTCAAAACGCCCTGCGCAGTTGATGAAGATTCGGTTGCTGAATGTGGGAATCATCGTCACGATCATTGGCCAGATGGTGGATCAGTGGATTGTTACGAGTGTGGGCGCGACGTTCGTGGGGCTTGCGCTGGCCTGGCACGCGGGTAGTTTGGCCGCGCAATTTCGCAGCGCGAAGCATGGCCAGCCGTTTGCTTCTGCAGTTGTGGCGTATGTTGCCAGCGCGTGCTGTTTGCCGTTCGGCGCTTTTGCGGGTGCGCTTTTATCCAAGGAGCTGTCGGGAAATCTGCAGGAGCGCGTGCTGCTTACCCACTCGGTGATTAACTTTTTGGGTTTTGTGGGGTTCGCCGCGCTGGGTTCCTTGTCTGTGCTTTTCGCTGCGATTTGGCGCACCAAAATCCGCCGCAATTTCACTCCCTGGTCAGTAGGCATCATGGCGATCGCCTTGCCGATCATCGTCGCAGGCATCCTGCTCGACAACGGTTATGTCACCGCCGCAGGCCTGGCCGCCTACGCGGCAGCATGGTTGCTGTGCATGGCGGGGTGGGGGAAGGCGTCGATAAGCAATTTAAGCTTTTCGACGTCTACCTCCTCCACCGCACCCCTTTGGCTCGTGGGCACCTTGGCGTGGCTGGCGGTGCAGGCCGTGATTCATAATGGCGAGCTTTACCATGTGGAAGTTCCAACAATTGCGCTGGTCATCGGCTTTGGCGCGCAGCTTTTAATTGGTGTGATGAGCTATCTGCTGCCGTCAACGATGGGTGGCGGCGCGAGCGCGGTGCGAACCGGAACGCATATTTTGAACACTGCGGGGCTGTTTAGATGGACGCTGCTCAATGGCGGACTGGCGATTTGGCTGCTTACCGACAACTCCTGGCTCCGCGTAATTGTGTCACTGCTCAGCATCGGTGCGCTGGCAATTTTTGTCATTTTGCTTCCCAAAGCCGTGCGGGCGCAGCGCGGTGTCATTACCAAAACGCGTGAACCCATCACCCCGCCGGAGGGACCTCGCCTTAATCAAATCACCGCCGGAATTTCAGTGCTTGCGCTTATTTTGGCAGCCTTCGGTGGGCTCAACCCAGGTGTAGCGCCGGTTGCATCCACTAATTCCGATGTCTATCCCGTGACCATTACCGCAGGTGATATGGTATTTATCCCCGATGTCATCGAAGTTCCAGCCGGTAAATCCTTAGAAGTCACGATGATCAACGAAGACGACATGGTCCACGATCTGAAATTTGCCAACGGCGTGCAAACCGGCAGGGTCGCGCCAGGAGATGAAATCACCGTCACCGTCGGCGACATTTCCGAAGACATGGAAGGCTGGTGCACCATCGCAGGCCACCACGCACAAGGAATGGACCTAGAGGTAAAGGTGCCGGCTCCGACTCAGCCATGACCGTCCCAGGTGACCAAAACTTTCACAAAAGCTCCTCGGTTTGGTCACCAGTGCAAATTCTAAAGACTACAAACCAGCGTGGAAGACCAAAAACGGCTCGAGAAAATCCTGTCTTGGTCACCAGTGCCACTTGAGGTGAAGGTTTTTAACCAACGTTGTTTATTCGCCATTTAAGCGACTCAATTTCCCGAATGAGTATTTGTATCAATTAGTGACCAAAAGGCTCTTAAAAGCGATTCTAGGAGGGCACTTTTTAGGAGCCCTTTGTCCAGATTTTGAGCAATGCGCACTGAGACCAAACACCGGTGCCAAGAATCTCGAAAAATCCAAATTGTTGGCACATATGTTTGGTTAAGCTCTTCCCGAACCGGACTGGCGTGACAAAAATTCTTAAAACCCGAGAATCTTGGCACGCCAGTTTGGTCTCTAAGAATCGACCCACCCGATCCCGATATCAAGCACCCAAAACTGGAGCAGAACGCGCACCTTTTCGAAGCCAATGGCGCACAGCGGCGGTAGCCCTGCAATCATCGCCGTTGTAACTGAGTAATTGAGCACGAGCAGCCTCGGCTTCTGGTTCGGGGGCAGTGGAGGCAATCAGATAGGCGTGCAGGCTGTCTTCACCTGCGAAATCTTCTTCCTCCCAGTGGAATCCAGCTGCGGGAGCTAGTTGTTTTAGTCCTAAACCACCGGGGCCAACCAGTTGGGATCGGGCTACGGCAAACATGTCATTCCACTGGTCAGAGCTGATAAAGCCGCGGATTTCCTGTTCGCTGGGAACACCTTTGACCTTACCGTAGAACCTGCGGGCGGTAGAGAGCATCCAGTGGTTTTCACCGTTGCTGGCATAGCAGTACACACCAAAGGTTTGTCCCTGTTGGCGGGCTTTGTCCCGGCGCGCTTTAAGCCAGGACCAGAATTGGGCGAAGTTTTCGCCTTCCGCCTCGCTGCCTAGATCAGACCAAATGACAAAAGGTATGTAGGTTTTGCCGTCCCAGGCTCCCCACAAGTAGGCACCTAGGTCGAGGTAGGCTTCTACGTCGACGTCGATTTCTACGTCGAAACGCGGGGCGGTGGTGTGCTCGGTGCGGCGAAGGACGGGGATGTCGTCTCGCCAGGCTGCGGCGATGTGGGAGATTTCGCCTAAGTTTGCCTCAATGAGCGCCGTGGTGGTGTGGATGCCTTTTTCGCGGTAGGTATCAGCGCGGTCGCCGGATAAGAAGAGGCTGATATCGTCGGCTGCTTTAAGTTCGGGTTCGCATTTGGGCCAGAATCTGCAGGTTGAGCATTCTTTCACTCGCCTGGGTGCAGAAGGGGTTGGGGTGAGCAAAGCGCGGTGTGCGGCTGGGGCGTAACGGGTGACATCAACAAGGTAAGCCCAATCGCGGTCTTGTCCCACAACAGCACCGAAGGACGATACGGGGGCAACTCCGGCTTCTTCAAGCCCCATCATCGCCAACGTGAGCCGGTAACCGTCGATGGTGTGGTGGCGTAATGTTGCCTTAACCTCCAAAGGTTGCCCCACGCCAAGACGGGAAACAGCGATCCCCTTCATTGTTTTATGTGGATCTGGGCGGGCCACCCGGTGGTTGCTCACCATCACTGGCATATAGGTGCCGTCAGGGTTGCGGACCAAAATATCGGCGATGACTTCCCATGGCACGCCATCCAAGGTGCCGCTAAACACTGCGCCGGTGATTAAAGTTTCGCCGGCTGCGATGGCTTCGAGGGTGTCAAACTCCGCTAATTCGGCTTCATTATCCAGATCAACCCTGGTGAAGTTATTCCGTCCCCGCTTTTTGGGTTGCTGCGGAAGTCTGTCCAAAACCTCCATCAAGCCCACTTCACGGCGGGCTCTGCGTTGCATCGTTGCAGGTAAAGGTGCGATTTCTGGGAAACGTATGCGTTGGACCTGACGGTACCTACATCCCACCAGATCACTTGGTGTTATCCGCTCTGACTGCATTCTTCCCACAATGACATGAGCTTATTGCAATATCGTGGGTAAAGTTGAATCGAGAAGTCGAGAAATAACCGACCGATGAAAGAGTTGAGGCATTAATGGGCATCTTCGAAGCTATTCGATCCGCACGCGCGAAGACCAAAGCTGAGATCAAAGCAGCCGAGGCGAAGGTAAAAACCGAGGCGAAAAACAAAGCAAAACTAGATCTCAAGCGTGAGAAACTTCTTGTTCAGCAGGAAAAGAATCTGCTGAAGGCTGAAGACAAAGGCTTAAAGAAGCGCAATAAGCATGAGCTGAAAATGGCGAAGAATATCCTTGAGCAAAAACGCCAAGGTCGCCTGAATAAAGACAAGGTGAAGCGTTGGGCGGGCACCGCTCGGGTTCTCACACCGTTGCTGTTGCCTATTATTTATCGCCTCTCCACCGAAGCACGCGACCAGGTGGTTAAAAGCCGTGCACGTCGTGCTGGTGTGACCGCTGAGCAGCTTAGCCAGTTTGCAGGTCATGCAGCAGCGTTGAAGGCTCGTATTCAAGGCGTGCGCGACACCGCGAAGAATTCAGGACTGCCCAGTGGATTTGTTCGCGATGTTGAAGAGCGCCTCGATGAGCTAGAGGCCGCTGCCAACAACTCTGAGTTCATGTCCCCTCAGCAGCGCCATCGTGCGCACCAGTCCATCGATCGTGATCTGAACCAAGTATCGGATCAGATTCAGGATCGACTGTTGGATAAGTAGAGGGGAGCGTCGAAAAGCAGCTTCCTAGAGCAAGCCCTGCTCGCGGGCGGCTGCAACGGCCGAGGTGCGCGAACGTACGCCGAGTTTGTCGTAGATGTGCACGAGGTGGGACTTCACCGTGGCCTCCGACAGGAAGAGGATGCGCCCGATATCGCGGTTGGAAGAACCACCCGCCACCAGCTTAAGAACTTCCAGCTCACGGGGGGTAAGCGAAGTCTTGGGGGTGCGCACGCGGGTCATCAAACGGTTAGCAACCATCGGCGACAACGTGGAATCGCCTTCCGCCGCAGAGCGCACCGCTGCCAACAATTCACTTGGAGGGGCATCTTTCAGCAGGTAGCCCAAAGCGCCAGCTTCAATTGCTCCAAGAATGTCGGCGTCGGTGTCATAGTTGGTCACAACCAGCACTTTCGGCGGGTTTTCAATGGTGCGTTTAATCGCTGCTGTTGCATCCGCGCCAGTAGAAACCTGAGTTCCCTGAACACCAGGCCCAAAACGCAAGTCCATCAAAATGACATCAATGCCACCTGCTTGGGCAGCCTGCACCGCGCCTTCTGCAGTGGAAACTTCACCCACAACCTCAATGTCCTCGGCGCTTTCCAGCACAGCACGAAGCCCGAGCCTCACAATTTCGTGGTCATCAGCAAGCAGCACGCGAATCATTGTTTGAACTTGGTCCTTCCCAATGGCGCATAGGGTTTTTAAGGGCACGCGCCTTCAAGAGTATCGATGGGTAGATTAATTGTATTTTAGTGTAGCCTTACTCGCCTTAAGTTGGAGAAATCAGTTGTCCAGTTCGGCCGAAAATTCGCCGTGTCCTGATGTTGGAGAACCTACCTCTGGATCAGTCGGCGGCTCCACCGGCAACGCCGCAGAAACCGCAGTACCCTGCCCATATGCAGATTCCACTATAACTTCACCATGCAACTCCACTGCTCGCTGATGCAACGCGCTAAGCCCAATGTGGCCAAGCCCGGCGGGGGTACTAGAAATTTCCGACGGCTCAAACCCAACGCCATCATCAACCACATCTAATCGAACTTCAGTGTCCTCATAAGTCAGGGTCACATGGCAGTTTTTCGCCTCAGAGTGCTTGGCCACATTCCCAATAGCGCCTTGGGCAATGCGCAACAATGTTGCTTCAGTTTTCATGGGCAATTGACGAACCTCACCATCAACAGAAATTACAAAATTAATCCCCAACAACGGTTCAGTGACGCGGTGAAGCGCACCTTCCAACGACGTCTTAGACAGCGCCGCCGGCTGCAACGCCGCAATCATCGCACGCGCCTCACTGAGATTATCTGAAGCCGTCTGCCTGGCAAGACGCATCTTTTTTACAATCGCGTCCTTAGATTTCTCCTCCATCTCCGCCGCCAGGATTTCCTGTTCAGAAACATGCAACAACATTTGAATCGAGGACAAGCCCTGCGCCACCGTGTCGTGGATTTCATGAGCAATGCGTTGACGTTCCTCCGCAATACCTGCGTTTCTTTCCGTCACCGCCAACTGAGATCTGGTCTCAATCAACTGATCAATCAATTGCTGCTTCTCATTATTAACGCGCCATAACGTCCGGAACGCATAATCAATGGCCACGGTAACAATCGCGGATACCAGTGGGCCCATCACGCCACCAAACGTCAACCCCACCGAATACTGGCTCGCCACCGCAACCGCCGTGGCACCAACAACCGCGATAATACCCCGCACATCGGGCATCACCTGCAGATATAAGAAAAACAGTGGGAAAAGCAAATAAATGGACACCGGCACGATCGGCACCATGACAATCCACACCAACGACAGCGCAAACAACCACGCCAACTGCACGCCGTGGCTAAAATCAACTCGTTTAGTGGATCCATAAAAGTAGAAAAATCCCCACACAAACAACAACACACACGACAGTGCAAACATCGGCAGCGTTAGGCGCGCCGAAGCCCCCAATCCCACCACCAGCAACGTTGCTGTCAAAATGTGAATACTATTGCGATAGCTCATCGCGCCCGGCTGATTGCCCCGCTTCACCAGCGTTTCAACATCGAGCTCATTGCGTCCTGACTCCGACACACGATCTAGGCTTGATTGCATGCGTCGTACATTACCTATTTTCCTCGCTGCCTCCATCATGCTCACTGCGTGCGCAGCGGAAAAACCGGCGGAAGAGGTCCCTGTTGAGGTTGCTCCCTCAGTTGCCCCCGAGGTAATCACCGATGGCCTGCCCATCGACGCGATGCCCGCCGTCGCGCGCACCGAGCAAACCGCATGCCCCTACCTGGACACCGACTGGGTCGCCGATACCAACGGCCAGCGTGTCACGGGTTACGGCATCGACGAACGCTTTTCGACGCCCTCCTGCGTCTACTATTCCTTCCCCGAAGAACCCCAACTCACGGTGATTGTCCGCGATATGGCAACCACCGATGAGGCAATCGCCGTTGTCGATTGGGCTGCCCCCATCGATTCCACCGAACCTGCCGAAGAACCCACCGGTTGGTCAGGTGGCCGTCGCGGTGGCAACAATAATTCCGGTGCACTCTACGCCGTCCAAAAAGGACCCACAGCAGTCATCGTGTTCACCAACCAAGACCAATCCCTTAAAGCGCAGCTGATTGCAGAGGAAGTTATCCAGAACTTGAATCTGTAAACGCGCCGTTTTAAGCGGTTGAGCGTGTGGGGTGGACTATTACCTCATTTTGGAAGAGTTATACGCTTAGAGAGGCTCCTAGCGGGGCTCACTTTGAGGCCAAAGTGATAGTTGTGAAACCTGCCAGTTCACTGATCAAGGACTCACCACAAACAGCCCGGGCGCCGTGCGAATCGGTCAAAAATTTGCACTGTTCAGGCCATGCAGCGAGAATCCCCACCACAAATCACAAAAATCCGTCAGTTTGTGGTGGATTTTTGCAGCTTAGAACGCTTAGAACGCTACATCGTTATACGGCATCAACGTGGACACCAATGGGAAAACCACTTCCATGAGCACAAAAAACACCACTGCGATGAGCGCGATAACAATTAGAAGTTTTACAAACCAAGGCCCCGGCAGGTAGTGCCACAACAGTGAATACACTTAGTTCTCCTCCAAAGCTGCCGGGCGTTCGCCACTAGACTTATCGATTTCTTCCGCCAACATAGCGTGTACAATCATTCGCTCTGCGTTTGAGAACTGCGGGTGGCAGGTGGTTAACGTCAACAGCGCTTCTGCCCCTTCTGCCACGGTAGTGTCAAAAACTCCTGGTATTGGATATGTGGCATCGATGCGGTCAGGGGTGGTGATGCTACGACCCAAAACAGAAGCATAATCCCCTTCTGCCATACGATTTACTTGTGTCTCATCAAAGCAATCTACTGCTTCTGCTGCCCGATCTGATCCGTTGGTAGATAAAGGCATCACGCGGTAGACATCCCAGGAGTTAAATGTTTCCACGACGATGGCATCACAAACTTCCAAGTTTCCCAGGTCATTGAACGGTGCCCCTTTACCTACGCGGTGTCCTGCGACAGCAAAGTTTCCTGCCTCACCTGGCATCTGTGAATCCACATAGCGACCTGGCCCTGCCAACAGATCTGCCTCATCAGTTCCCTCAATGATGGCAAAGTTAAAGTCAGAACCAAACGAGGGAACATACATCCGCGCAAAAGCTTCGCCGAGTTCTGGGGTTAGTTTCTGCCGAGGGTTCACCCGATCCCGCTCCTGCTCCCAGTCCTCATCAAGTTTTTGGCTTGCCGATTCCTGAAGTTTTCCAGATTCCACATTGGTCCAATACGCCTCATAGAAGGCAAAGAGCAACGCTAGGATTCCGATTGTCAGCAGGAGTTCACCGATAATCTGCGAAACACTAATCTGAGGCCGTGGCTTTCCTGCTCCCTTATCAGGGTGGGGAGATTCGGTGTTTAACGTGGCTGTCATCGTTGCTGTAATCGTCCAAAATCTTTGTTAGGCGAATCTCAATGTCCTTTTAGGTACCCGTACTTTCAGGCACGTACCATGAGACAAGTGCACGTGAGATTAATTCGTATCTCAAACATTGTACATCTGTTTAGCAATTGTGCTCACTGCTCGGCTGGGCATTTTTAGATCTAGGGTTGTCTTCACTTTAAACGCTGTGAAGTGCTGCCTGTCAGGAAAGGCGAACACAGTAGTGCTCGATATTTTGATTTATCCGGTGTCCGGTGTGATGAAGCTGTGGCATTTGCTGCTTCATAACGTTGTGGGATTGGACGATTCACTGGCATGGTTCGTTTCATTGTTCGGCCTTGTGATCACCATTCGAGCCATCATCGCGCCTTTTACGTGGCAGATGCTTAAGTCGGGCCGTGCGGCAGCTCACGTCCGCCCTCACCGAGCTGCGATCCGCAAGGAGTTTGAAGGCAAGTTCGATGAGGCGTCCATTCGGGAGATGCAAAAACGCCAGAGTGAGCTGAACAAAGAACATGGCATCAATCCGATCGCGGGTTGTATGCCGGGTCTGATTCAGATGCCTTTCATTCTTGGTTTGTATTGGGCGTTGCTGCGTATGGCACGTCCTGAAGGTGGTTTGGAAAACCCGATTATCAATTCGATCGGATTCTTATCTCCTGAGGAAGTCCAGTCTTTCCTCGAGGGGCGTATCAATAATGTGCCTCTTCCTGCATATGTGTCTATGCCCACGGAGCAGCTGGAGTATTTGGGTACCACGCAGGCTGAGGTGCTTAGTTTTGTGCTGCCGTTGTTTATTGCTGCCGCAATCATCACGGCTATCAACATGGCGATGTCCATGTACCGCGCATTCCAAACAAATGATTACGCCTCAAGTGTGTCCAACGGCATGATCAAATTCATGCTTGTGCTGTCCATCCTGGCACCGATCTTCCCGCTCTCACTCGGCCTGACCGGACCATTCCCCACGGCTATTGCACTGTATTGGGTAAGCAACAACCTGTGGACGCTTTTCCAAACCATCATCATGATGATCATTTTGGAACGCAAATACCCATTGAGCGAGGAATTTAAGGTCCATCATCTTGAGCAGCGCGATAAGTACCGCGCTAAGCAAAAAGAGAAGCGTAGTTTCCTGTGGACTCGTCGTAAAAACCGCGCATTGATGCTGCTCACACCCTGGAAAGCTTCATCGCTGCACGCGGAAAATGTTGAGCTCACCAGCGCGCGCACCAAGAAAATCAATGAGCAAAAGCAGGCTCAAAAAGAAATCTCTACCAAGCGCCGCGAAACGCAACGGGAGATGAACCGCGCCGCCATGGAGCGCTTAAAAAAGCGCCGCGCTGAGGTTAAAGCGAAAAAGAAAGGGCTTATCGACGCCTCCCCTCACGATCCATCCCCTGAAGAGAAGGAAGAAAACTAAATTGAATAGTCGGCAGGTGGCGCTGAGAGCAGCTGCCTTGCCAGATCCCGCGCGGTTTCTAGAGGGCTAATGTTTTGCACCAGTCGGGATCCTGCCAGCCCGCCATCTAGAAACACCAAGAGTTGGTTAGCCTGAGTAGTGCCTGGGTAACCGTTCTTTTCAGTCAGCAAATCTGTCAGTGTTTGATGACACCACTTGCGGTGCTCCAACACCGCTGCAACGATTCCCTTTTCACTATCGGTTTCCGGACGTGGGTATTCACTAGCCGCATTCTGGAAATGTGAACCTCGGAAGCCTTTTTCTGGTTCCTCTTCGATGCACTGATCAAAGAAAGCGATGATCTTTTCTTCCGGATCTTTGGCATTCGCAGTGCGCTCACGCCATGCTTCACGCCACAACTGATCAAGGTTTTCCAAGTAAGCAATCACCAACGCATCCTTGGAGCCAAAGAGTGAATACAGACTCGCCTTCGCCACATCTGCTTCACGAAGAATACGATCAATTCCGATTACTCGGATACCTTCCGTGGTGAACAGATTGGTTGCGCTATCGAGGAGACGCTGGCGGGGGCTTGGTCGATTGCGACGACGGTTTGCCCCGGCACTTGTTTTAGTTTTGCCTGAAGCGCTAGCAGCCACGTTCGGCCACGTCCTTTCGGGTAGATCTTTTAGTTGCCTACAACCAATATAGACAAACCGGTTCGTATAGTTTTAATCTACAGGCGAGTCTAGCCGGTTTTCTACCCCGAAACATACAAAAGACCTGTTGATACTTGAAAATATCAACAGGTCTGAAGAAGTTAAGATCGCTTTACTTTTTTCGAGTAAAGAACTGCACGATAGTCAACAAGATCACCGCACCGATCAGACATGTAATGAAGCTGAAGATCAGTCCGCCTCCGGCAACATCAACGCCAAAGACTCCAAGCAGCCAGCCGCCAAGCAGACCACCAATGATACCGACAACAATGTTTAGGAAGAGTCCCTGCTGGGCATCGGTGCCTTTAATTTTGGAGGCGATCCAACCAGCCAAACCGCCAATGACGATCCATGAAATCCAACCAAGGGTTAGCATTTGGTTCTCCTTTTCTTTCGGTCAATGTCCCCAAGTCTAATTGCATATTGATTTAAGGGTCGAACTTATTTCAATTATTCATTAGATCGTTATTAAACGTTAATAAGTCAGTATTAGCTTGCGGCTCTCGCTGCACTTGTCTTTCTACTTGCTCCCTGATGGGGCAGAGATGGGGTTTGGTAACGCATTTTAGACAAAAAATAACCCACCTATTTGAGGATCTATCGTTTCCAATAGACTAGCCTCGGTGGGTCCAATTATCTTCACTTTGTAGTTGATGATCACTAAAGTGCAAACTATCAAAAGTAGTGTCAGGAAAACAATGCAGAATTCGGTAGCATTTTGGGATCCGCTAAATAAAAACTCAGTGTCTTCCGAGCAAAAGCTCTTGTTGGACTCCAATGAAGTCTTGAGCCCTAAAAAAACTCGACGCACAACAAAACGCCCCGGCTTCCTTATCAACTAAAGAAACAGGGGCGCTAGGGAGCAAGTTACTTCTTCTCAGGTGGGCGAACCACCATCATTGGGCACGGTGCCGATTGCAGCAGCGCGCGTGAGGTGGAACCAAGAAGCATTCCCTTGAATCCGCCTCGTCCGTGAGAACCGACAACCAGAAGCTGTGCGTTTTCAGAGGCTTCTGCAAGTGCACGAACCGGACGATCACGGGTGATGATCTTCTTCACCGTCACACTTGGGTACTTCTCCACCAGCGGAGCGAGGCGTTCGATCAGCATGTCAGTTTGCTGACGTTCCACTTCATCCCACTGCTGCTGTGCGGCTGCAAGTCCAGCGAGTGATGCCTGAACCTGCATATCCATCCAGGTGTGCACTGCTACGAGTTCAGCGCCACGTGCTTCAGCTTCTGCGAAAGCGTACTCGGTTGCCTGTTGGGAGACTTCAGAGCCATCCACACCGACGACGACTGGGCCGTACTTGGTGTTTTCGTTGACTGCGCTGTCTTCGCGGACGACAACAACTGGGCACTTTGCGTGGCTGACCACAGCGCCAGAAACAGATCCCATGACCATTCCGGAAAGTCCGCCGAGACCGCGGGAGCCCATGACAATCATTGTGACATCGGGCGACATTTCCAGCAGCATATCGATGGGGCTGCCTTCGGCGATGGTGTGCCCAATCTTGATGTCTGGTGCAACCTCGTGGGCAATATCGCGGGCTTCGTTGACCTTTTCCAGAGATTCAGCCTGGAGATCATCAAAGAGCTCTTGCGGTGGAACCATTCCCTCTGCGTAGAGGAACTGAGGCATGGTGTAGCTGGAAGCCAAGCGAAGTGGAATGCCACGTTTGTTGGCGGTATTTGCAGCCCACCGAACAGCTTGTTTTGAGGCGTCCGAGCCGTCTACTGCTACAACGACGATGTCTTCAATGCTCATGTCGGTCGACCTTTCATTGATTGGTGAATCCTGCGTTACAGTTTGTGGAAACTCATGATCTCTAACACTTTTCAGTGTAGCGCGTATAGCCGATCAGCACAGGTGGTTAGTACCAGTATTTTTGAGGCTTTGGACACTATTGGTCAGATGCGTTCCATGCTGTTCCAAGTGCAGCGATGGAGCGGAACCTGACCTGCGGATCAAATGAATACGTAACTGTAATGATCTCATCTAACTTGTATCGATCGGCGAACTCTTGCAGCTGTAATACCACCGATTCAGCCGTTCCAATGAAAGTCATTTCCAATGAATCTTCGATGTGTTTCCACACCATAGGATCGAGTTTCTCCTGCAAATTTCGCACCGGTGGTGCAAGTTTTCCGCGAGAATTGGTCACGATTCCGGCGAACATTTGATGCAGAGTAGAAATTTGGAATTCGGCTTCTTCTTGTGTGTCGCACACCAAAACATTGGCTGCTGCCATGACATAAGGATGCACTGCTCGTTCACGATAGGACGCAATCGCAGGTCCCATCTGGAAGGGCGCAAAATGACTCGCAAAAGCAAAAGGTAGATCCAGTTGAGCAGCCATGGCAGCACCATTGAGCGAGGAGCCCAGCATAAATAGCGGCACATGGGAGTTTATGCCTGGGTGCGCGATGATATTCGGGCGTTTATCGGGGGAGTCCAAATAATTTTGGAGGGTTACGATTGTGGAGAGGACATCGTCGACAAGCGAACTTGCCCTACCCAATTCCCGCGCCGTGCCAGGGTCGGTGCCTGGAGCGCGCCCCAGGCCGGCCTCGATGCGCCCGGGGTACATGGCGTCTAGCGTGCCGAGTTCTTCGGCGACGTGCAGCGCAGAGTGGTTGGGCAGCATGATACCGCCGGAGCCCACGCGAATACGTGACGTATGGCCAGCAATATGACCCATGAGCAGCGTGGTGGCCGATGACGCCAGACTTTCTGAGTTGTGGTGCTCAGCCACCCAAAACCGCGCATAATCATGCTCTTCAGCGATCTGCGCGGCCTGAACCGTATGCGCGATGGCCTCGCCGGCCGTCATGCCTTCACTGAGCGCGACGAGATCAAGCACGCTCAATCGTGCTTTTTGGCCTGTGCCGACTACACTAGACACGTTAAAAATTTATCCCGCATTCACCACTGCAGCGTCAGTATTTGCAGGGAAAAGCAGGTCAAACAAGGTGCGACCAATTTGCGCGACCATAGCACCGAAATCAGTGCTGAAAAATTCGATGATTGGGTTGATGATTACGTTGAAGTCCATGCCTAACAGGGTAGTACAAAAGCCGAAAATGAAAGCGCCATTACCCATCCGCAATGGACTTAACCCCTCCCGCATCCGCCTGCCGCTAGATGCGGCGCCCATCCGCGCCATCGAGCTGGTCGAATATCTGATTTCCACGCAGCGCCACCGCCACCCCAGCGACAACGCCGAAGCGTTACAAGCGCGTTTCGACGAAGGCCTCGTGGTCAACCACTACGGCGAGCCTTACGCCCCAAACGATTTAGTGCAACCCGACGACGACATTTGGTTCTATCGCATGCCCGCCGCCGAACGCCCAATTCCTTACAAAATTCATGTCATTTACGAAGACGATGACATCCTCGTCATTGACAAGCCACCTTACCTGGCAACCATGCCTCGCGGACGTCACATCACTGAAACCGCCCTAGTGAAAATGCGTGTACTGACCGGAAACAACGATCTCACCCCAGCTCACCGCCTCGATAGGCTCACCTCTGGTGTGTTAGTCATGGTGAAAAAACCAGAGCTTCGCGGCGCTTACCAAACTTTGTTTGCCCGCCGAGAGGCCTCCAAAACATATGAAGCAATCGCAAAGTTCGTTCCTGGACTACTTGATGATGGTCCCGCAATTTGGGAATCGCGCATCGAAAAAGAGCGCGGTATCGTCCAAGCCTTCGCGGTGGAAGGCCCCGTCAACGCGCGCACAGAACTAGTATCGGTCACCCCGGTCGACGACGCCGAGCAAAGCATCCTCGAAGAAATGCACGGCCCTCTACCCCGCCAGGCACGTTACGTTCTAGCGCCCTCAACAGGTAAAACCCACCAGCTGCGCATCCACATGCGCGATTTCGCAGCCCCTATTCTTGGCGACCCTCTTTATCCTGTTCTCCACGACGTCGACGATGAAGACTACACCACGCCGATGCACCTCATCGCCCGTACACTCACCTTCGTGGACCCCCAAACCAATGTGGAACGTACCTTTGTGAGCAACCGTCCAACAGGAAGTTTGTAAGTAAAAGCTGTTATCAAGCAGCCCCTTTACCGATTTTGCGGGCATGTACGCACTGGTGTACATAGGTTTGGCTGGTAGGGGTGGAATCTCAAACCAGCACATACGACCAAATCCATCGGCATTCCCAAGGTTCTTTGGTCGCCAGGTCAAATATGCAGGCCCCGATAACGTCGCATCTGACCAAAATCTGCTCATTACATGCTGCCTTGGTCTCCGGATGAAATGAAGCGCACAACTCAAAATATCCATCTGACATTATGGCCCCTTAAACGAGCTGTAACCTCTCCAATTCCCACACATCGGTGCCAGTGTTGAATCTAAAGTCCAATACTGTATCCGTGGACTGAATCGACAAATCGGTATTTTCTCGACGAGGCGAGCACAAGTCAACAGTGTTTACCCGGTCGAATCCAATCCATTCCGTTTCGTTGCCATCTGACGATGCTTTGAGAACAAGCGCACTATAGGAATCGTCGAAACCAAACTTGGGTACTGTTGCTGCACTAATGTGTAGCGCTTGTTCAATTCGATCACGTGGTGTGTAGGGACAAATTATTGAAAACTCCGCCCATTCGTCACCGTAAATGTCTCGGAGACTAAAGGAAGTTGAAGATCCTGAAGCCAGCCTTAAATGATCTTCTAAGCGATCAGGACTACTACATCCTGTAAGTACTACAGCAGCAACGATTAAGACTCTAAGCATCCGTTTATCCGACACTGCCCCCCCCCGTTAGCTGACCTGAGTTCTCAGCTTACCCACACACCTTTAAAAATGACTGTAGCCCCCTTTTAGAAAGCACAGTGTGTTTCTAAAAGGGGGCTACAAATATTTGTTAAGTTTTTGGTCGGCGGTAACCTACTCTCCCACACCCTCCCGAGTGCAGTACCATCAGCGTAACCAGGCTTAGCTTCCGGGTTCGGAAAGGGACCGGGCGTTTCCCTGCTACTATCACCACCGACACAACCACACACCAAACCAACAATCTTATCGTTGGTTGTGTTGTGTCAGACACTGCATAATGGACGCGAACACACATTTTTATATGCTCATTTGTTACGTTGCGTTTTGGAACAACCCCCAAAAGGGGTGTTTGTTGTTATCGGTACATTAGTACCAGTCACCTCCACACCTCACAGTGCTTCCAGATCTGGCCTATCAACCCCATAATCTACAGGGAACCTCAAACGAAACCTCATCTCGAAACAGGCTTCCCGCTTAGATGCTTTCAGCGGTTATCCCTCCCGTACGTAGCCAACCAGCCCTGCTCCTGGCGGAACAACTGGCACACCAGAGGTACGTCCGTCCCGGTCCTCTCGTACTAGGGACAGCCTTCCTTCAAGTTTCAACGCGCGCGGCGGATAGAGACCGAACTGTCTCACGACGTTCTAAACCCAGCTCGCGTGCCGCTTTAATGGGCGAACAGCCCAACCCTTGGGACCTACTCCAGCCCCAGGATGCGACGAGCCGACATCGAGGTGCCAAACCATCCCGTCGATATGGACTCTTGGGGAAGATCAGCCTGTTATCCCCGGGGTACCTTTTATCCGTTGAGCGACACCACAACCACAAGTAGGTGCCGGATCACTAGTCCCGACTTTCGTCCCTGCTCCACCTGTCAGTGTCACAGTCAAGCTCCCTTGTGCACTTACACTCACCACCTGATTACCAACCAAGCTGAGGAAACCTTTGGGCGCCTCCGTTACATTTTGGGAGGCAACCGCCCCAGTTAAACTACCCACCAGGCACTGTCCCCAACCCAGATCATGGGCCAAGGTTAGACATCCAATCCGATCAGAGTGGTATTTCACCAACGACTCACACACAACTAGCGTCACATGATCACAGTCTCCCACCTATCCTACACAAACCGAATCAAACACCAATACCAAGCTATAGTGAAGGTCCCGGGGTCTTTTCGTCCTGCCGCGCGTAACGAGCATCTTTACTCGTACTGCAATTTCACCGGGCCTGTGGTTGAGACAGCAGGGAAGTCGTTACGCCATTCGTGCAGGTCGGAACTTACCCGACAAGGAATTTCGCTACCTTAGGATGGTTATAGTTACCACCGCCGTTTACTGGGGCTTAAATTCTCAGCTTCGCAAAGTAAACTTCACTAACCGGTCCTCTTAACCTTCCAGCACCGGGCAGGCGTCAGTCCGTATACATCAACTTCAACGTCTTCGCACGGACCTGTGTTTTTAGTAAACAGTCGCTTCCCTCTATTCTCTGCGACCACCACCAGCAAAAAAGATGCATGATCTTCCCACCAGTAGTGGCCCCCCTTCTCCCGAAGTTACGGGGGCATTTTGCCGAGTTCCTTAACCACAGTTCACCCGAACGCCTTAGTATTCTCTACCTGACTACCTGTGTCGGTTTAGGGTACGGGCCGAATACCACCATCGCTAGAGGCTTTTCTCGACAGCACAGGATCACCCACTTCACCCAAAAAGGGCTCCGCATCACGCCTCACACAAAAACAGTGCGGATTTGACCTACACTGCGTGCCACACGCTTACACCACAATCCAATAAGTGGCTAGGCTACCTCCCTGCGTCACCCCATCACTTAGCTACTACCAGATCAGGTCCCACGCAACCACACACCACCACAATCAAAGAAAGTGACAGGTGCTTATGGGTGGTTAGTATCACTGATTCACCATGGTCGCTGATACTCGGGTACGGGAATATCAACCCGTTATCCATCGACTACGCCTGTCGGCCTCGCCTTAGGCCCCGACTCACCCTGGGAAGATTAACTTGACCCAGGAACCCTTAGTCATCCGGCGGATACGTTTCTCACGCATCAATCGTTACTCATGCCTGCATTCTCACTCGCACACACTCCACCCAAGGTCACCCTCAAGCTTCACCGTAGTGCACGACGCTCCCCTACCCAACAATCCACAAGGGATCATTGCCGCGGCTTCGGCGGTGTACTTAAGCCCCACTACATTGTCGGCGCGGAATCACTCGACCAGTGAGCTATTACGCACTCTTTCAAGGATGGCTGCTTCTAAGCCAACCTCCTGGCTGTCTTCGCGACCCCACCTCCTTTTCCACTTAGCACACCCTTAGGGGCCTTAGCCGGCGATCTGGGCTGTTTCCCTCTCGACTACGAAGCTTATCCCCCGCAGTCTCACTGCTGCACTCTCACTTACCGGCATTCGGAGTTTGGCTGATGTCGCTAAGATGATAGTCCCGCTAAACCATCCAGTAGCTCTACCTCCGGCAAGAAACACACAACGCTGCACCTAAATGCATTTCGGGGAGAACCAGCTATCACGGAGTTTGATTGGCCTTTCACCCCTACCCACAACTCATCCCCTCAGTTTTCAACCTAAGTGGGTTCGCGCCTCCACAACCTCTTACAGCTGCTTCACACTGGCCATGGGTAGATCACTCCGCTTCGGGTCCAAGACATGCCACTAAAAAATCACCCTCGTTAGGATTCGGTTTCCCTACGGCTACCCCACACGGGTTAACCTCGCGACATGCCGCTGACTCGCAGGCTCATTCTTCAAAAGGCACGCCATCACACACCAAAGGTGCGCTCTGACGGATTGTCAGCACACGGTTTCAGGTACTATTTCACTCCCCTCCCGGGGTACTTTTCACCATTCCCTCACGGTACTAATCCGCTATCGGTCATATCAAGTATTCAGGCTTACCGGGTGGTCCCGGCTAATTCACAGCAGATTCCACGAGCCCGCTGCTACTCGGGGTATCAACAACCACACACACCACCATGGCCTTCATGTACAGGACTCTCACCTTCTACGGTAGGCGTTCCCACACCACTTCCACTAACCACGCGATATATGCCCACATCCGGCAGAATATGGATGTTGTTGCCCCACAACCACCTACATGCAACCCCTGCCGGGTATCACACACATAAGTTTTAGCCATCATCCACGTTCGCTCGCCACTACTAACGGAATCACAATTGTTTTCTTCTCCTACGGGTACTGAGATGTTTCACTTCCCCGTGTCAACCCCCACACCAGCTATATATTCACTGATGGGTAACCACACATTACTGCAGCTGGGTTTCCCCATTCGGACATCCTCGGATCAACGCTTAGTTGGCAACTCCCCGAGGCATAACGCAGCCTCTCACGTCCTTCATCGGCTTGATATGCCAAGGCATCCACCGTGTGCCCTAAAAAACAACAAACACAAAAAACCAACCACACACACAACACACAACCAAAAAAGATCATGCACTGCCATGGTGTTTGGCGCGTTCGGTCACACAACAAAATAAACAAAAAAATAAAGATGCTCGCGTCCACTATACAGTTCTCACACAACACACCACCCACACCACAACCAACACCACAAAGGCAATTGATTAAGCTGTGAATGCTCGATGTTAGAAACAACCCACACACACCACACACAGTGTGGCGCTTGCGATGTCATTCCAGACACCCAACAGCATGCCATCTAATTCAGCCAGAAGTATTGTTTCTGGTTTTTGTCACCCCAGGGGGTCATCTCCACCCGATTAAATAAGTGTTGGTGGCAACCACATCCGGGTTCCAACACCAACAACCACACACCCAAACAACTGCTCTAGTGGTGGTTTATATAAAGCTCCTTAGAAAGGAGGTGATCCAGCCGCACCTTCCGGTACGGCTACCTTGTTACGACTTCGTCCCAATCGCCGATCCCACCTTCGACAGCTCCCCCCAAAAAAGGTTGGGCCACTGGCTTCGGGTGTTACCAACTTTCATGACGTGACGGGCGGTGTGTACAAGGCCCGGGAACGTATTCACCGCAGCGTTGCTGATCTGCGATTACTAGCGACTCCGACTTCATGGGGTCGAGTTGCAGACCCCAATCCGAACTGAGGCCGGCTTTAAGAGATTAGCTCCACCTCACGGTGTGGCAACTCGCTGTACCGACCATTGTAGCATGTGTGAAGCCCTGGACATAAGGGGCATGATGATTTGACGTCATCCCCACCTTCCTCCGAGTTAACCCCGGCAGTCTCTCATGAGTACCCACCAAATGTGCTGGCAACATAAGACAAGGGTTGCGCTCGTTGCGGGACTTAACCCAACATCTCACGACACGAGCTGACGACAACCATGCACCACCTGTGAACCGACCACAAGGGAAAACGTATCTCTACGCCGATCCGGTCCATGTCAAGCCCAGGTAAGGTTCTTCGCGTTGCATCGAATTAATCCACATGCTCCGCCGCTTGTGCGGGCCCCCGTCAATTCCTTTGAGTTTTAGCCTTGCGGCCGTACTCCCCAGGCGGGGCGCTTAATGCGTTAGCTGTGGCACAGAAGTCGTGGAAGACCCCTACACCTAGCGCCCACCGTTTACGGCATGGACTACCAGGGTATCTAATCCTGTTCGCTACCCATGCTTTCGCTCCTCAGCGTCAGTTACTGCCCAGAGACCTGCCTTCGCCATCGGTGTTCCTCCTGATATCTGCGCATTTCACCGCTACACCAGGAATTCCAGTCTCCCCTACAGCACTCAAGTTATGCCCGTATCGCCTGCACGCCCGAAGTTAAGCCCCGGGATTTCACAGACGACGCGACAAACCACCTACGAGCTCTTTACGCCCAGTAATTCCGGACAACGCTCGCACCCTACGTATTACCGCGGCTGCTGGCACGTAGTTAGCCGGTGCTTCTTCTCAAGGTACCGTCACCCACAAGTGGGCTTCGTCCCAAGCGAAAGGAGTTTACAACCCGAAGGCCTTCATCCCCCACGCGGCGTCGCTGCATCAGGCTTGCGCCCATTGTGCAATATTCCCCACTGCTGCCTCCCGTAGGAGTCTGGGCCGTGTCTCAGTCCCAATGTGGCCGTACACCCTCTCAGGCCGGCTACCCGTCGACGCCTTGGTAGGCCATTACCCCACCAACAAGCTGATAGGCCGCAGGCTCATCCCACACCGCAAAAGCTTTCCACACCACCCCTACAGTGATGTGAGTATTCGGTATTAGACCCAGTTTCCCAGGCTTATCCCAAAGTGCAGGGCAGATCACCCACGTGTTACTCACCCGTTCGCCACTCATCCACCCCAGCAAGCTAGAGCTTCAGCGTTCGACTTGCATGTGTTAAGCACGCCGCCAGCGTTCGTCCTGAGCCAGGATCAAACTCTCCACAAAAAAACATGAAAAATGCTTAAGGCTTGTGAAAAGCCCAACACCTGACAAAAACAACAACACCCCCACCAACCACACACAAGGAGCGGTCAGAAAAAAGAGGGTGTTACTGGCATTATCAAAATAAATAATGATGTGTGTGGGTTTCTTCCCTTGACGGGGAACAAGACCACCCACACGACAATCATGCCAACAATAGTTTTATTGTTTACAGTGATGGATAATTTTGGCGATCCACCACCCGGCATGACCCACCACCTCACAAAAATATGTGAAATGGTAGTGACAAAAATAAAATAAATGGCACACTATTGAGTTCTCAAACAACACACGCACACCCCAAAACACACAACGTTTTTTGTTGGTTGATGTCTTGTTGGCAGCTTGTTCAACGTTACTTCATCTTGATGATGTTCACCAAATCGGTGATGTTCTTCAAAAATGGAAGGTTTGTTGATGTTTTGCCAGCGTTTGTTTTCCTAGATCCGCCACACAATCCACACTGTGGTGGGGCGTTGTTGGTCGCGCTGACTTCAATTAAGTTACACACCCTTTAATCAACCCGCAAACACACAGGTCAACGCGCTATTCATACAGCCCTCTGCTTTCTGCGACCTGATCGAGAAGTGCGTGAATATGGGAGCGGCTGAAGCCAAGGAGGATGGATTCGTCGATAAGCGGTGCTACATAGTTGGCCGCAAAAGCGGCATCTCGCCGCTCTTGGATGAGCGCTGAGGCCTGCGCGCTGACGAACATGCCAATCCCAGGTTGCTTATACAAGATGCCCGCATTGACCAGGAGCGAAATTCCGTTGCGTGCTGTGGCTGGATTAATGCGGTGAAACCTCGCGAGTTCATTGGTGGAAGGGATGCGCTGATCGACCCTGTAGGTCCCATCCATGATGGAATTTTCAATCAACGTGGCTATTTGCTTGTACAACGGCGCTGTCATCGCAATCCCAAAGGTTGGTTACTCATATAACTAACCTTAGGCGCTTCTGCCGAATCAATGCCGTTCAAGCGACACATCTTTTTGCCAATACCAACTGTTATGCAGTCTCTACCCTCCAAAAATAGACGCATATTCGCAAGATAAGGCATGCTTGGATAAATAGATTTTAACTCAACACTTACTAAACAGAATCGGAATTAGGAGCCATGCTTGAACGCACACAGGTATTTGTGGATACGTCCTACCTGCTCGCAAGCTTTTACAACTCTTGGGAGACAGGGGCACGTGCCCAATTAGAAATCGACCTCCCCGAAGTAGTCGGGGTATTAGGAAGGATGATTGAACAACAACTTAAACAGCCAGTACAACGCCAAATGTGGTACGACGGAATCCCAGACTCCGGGCCACACCGTTACCAACGAGCACTCCGAACCTGCGATGGAGTGCAACTTCGTGCTGGCCAACTAATTGAGTGGGGCGAACGTCGCACGCAAAAGGCCGTGGATACCCGCCTAGTTGCAGACCTAGTTCTTGCCGGAGTGCGCGGACAATGTTCTGACATCGTGCTCGTCAGTGGCGATGCCGACATGATCCCCGGTGTTCAAGAAGCAGCCAATGCAGGCTTACGTGTTCACCTATACGGTTTTGGTTGGGATTCCATGTCTTCCCAGCTACGACATTGCTGTGACACCACCACCATCTTGGACCCTCGAGAAGATTTTGCTGAATGCATGCAGCTGCAAGTCCTCGAAGGTCCTTTGCCTCCTGTTGTACGTGTGAAACCCATCAACGATGCAGAACCCATCGAGGATCTAGATTTCACACCAGTTCCTGGCGTGGCCGCTCCTTTTGAAGAGCACCCAACTGAAGCAGAGTCTGAAACCAGTTCGGAAGACCCTGCCGGAGAAACTCCTGAACATAAAGTTCACGCTCCGAAGGTTGAGGTTTCAGAAGAGAAGTTCTCTCCTCGCCCGGGCGAACCTGCCGAAGCGTTGTCAGATCAGATCTGTGAAGCTCAAAATGAGATCTCGAAGATCGAAGTCGAATCAGTTGAAATCACTGAGGAATCGTCCGGAAACGTACAAGCAGCCAAGGCGGAAGCTCCTAAGGTAGAAGCACCCAAAGCTGATGCTTCTAAAGTTGAACCACCCAAACCAAAGGCACCGAAGCCAGAGGCACCTAAACCGGAAGCACCTAAGCCTGAGGCGCCGAAACCAGGCGCCCTGAAACCCAAGGCACCTGCTGAAACCCCGAACCCAACTCCGGCCCCAGCCCCAGAGCATTCAGAAGTTGAAGCCGAAATCGAGGACTCACGTCCAAAAATCCCGAACCCTTCAATGATGGCTCCCCGCCGAAAGCTGCGCTCCCGCTACGTGCCACTTCCAAACGAGGTATGGGCAACTGCTGGGTTTCAAACTCCCTACGATGTCGGACAGCAGTACGCATCGTGGTGGTTTGAAAACGCTGCAACCAGCGTTCAGCGTGACCAAGCGCATCTACTTTCTGGCGGTGGACTGCCACCAGAAATCGATCGACCACTCCTCCAATTCGCCTGCGAAACCCTGCACGAATACACCCTCACCGAAGCCCAACGTGTTGCATTACGTGACGGCTTCCACTCGGGGATTCGTGGCGTTTTGCTGAACCAACGAGGTAGCTAGAAACTAAAAAACTGGGGCAACTTCTAAAAAGAGGTTGCCCCAGTTTTGTTATTTAATCTATTTCTTCTCGGTACCTTCGGTGCCTTCAGAATCTTCGGCTGCCGGGGTGGAGCCGGAGGGTTCGTCGATAAGCTCCTCGGCCTCCTCAACGCCTGCCTCGAGCTGGCCCTTAGACGCCGTCGACGTGCCAAGCGCCTCCGCGCGAAGCTCCTCTAAACGCGCCGAAGCACGCATATCAGTGCCGGACTGCTGAATCTCAGCCATGCGGTCACCCACCGTGTTCTGCGTAAGCTCCTGCGCGCCCAAAGCATCTGCATATCGACGCTCAATCTTGTCACGCACCGCATCCAGCGTCGGAACCGACGAATCCTGCGAACCAAACTGATTCAGCGAATCCATAGACTTAGTGACAGTTTCCTGCATCTTCGCCTGATCAGCCTGCGCACGAAGAGCATCAATCTGAGACATCTGCTCCTTCAAACGCATCTCAGATTCCTTCGACTTAGCCACCGCATCCTTCGCCGCAACCTCAGCCTGCTGATGAAGCGCAGTAGTCTGCTCCAGCTGCTGCTCAACAGCCACCAACTGGGAAGCGAAAACCTCGGCGGTATTATTAAACTCCTGGGCTTTCACACTATCGCCATCGTTTGCTGCTTTATCCGCCAGTTGAATCGCCTGACGAGCCTGATCCTGCAACTTATCGCGATCAGTAACCAAACGATTCAGCTTCATCTCAAGCTGCTTTTGCTGGCCAATAATCTGAGAAGCGTGCTGCATAATCTCCTGATGCTGCTTCTGCGCAGCCTCAGTAGCCTGCTGAATCTGCACCTTTGGGTCAGCATTCTGATCGATTTTGTTATCGAACGACGCCATGAGGTATTTCCAGCCCTTGCTGAGAGGATTAGCCATATCAGTCACTTCCCTGAGGTAAATTTAGAATTTGTTTGTTAAGTGAAAAATCTTTTCTACGCTCACAAGCAAATCGTTGAATTTGGTTTTCTTAAATCCGATTCGCTGCTCAAAACCCGAGTCTACGCAAAATTGCACCCCATTGAACCTCAATCTTAAAAAATGGGGGACGGATCGGGGTTTTCATCGAGGGTTTGGGGGATGTGCCCTTAGATGTGGCTCTGGTTGTGGCTCTGGCTTCTATGTGGTTTCCATGAAGCGGGCGCGGTTTGGTCTTGAGAGATCAAGATTCGCGGGGTGCTACGGGTTGCAACGGGGTGCAATTCGGAAAACCAGACCAGCGTGCCAAAAAATCCAGAAATTTGAGAATCTTGTCACCCCAGTTTGGTCGCGTACCGAAACGCCAAAAATTGCTCCCTGACCTCAGAAAAAGTGACGCTCTAGTTTCGCTTCTAACGGCTCAAACCGGCTACATCCACACTCACGTGTGTCCAACTTTTTCGACGTCTTAAATCGCCCACAAATCCGTCGACCGCACCGTCGCTCACATCCGCCCTCCCCAAGACCCCAAAACCCCATGACCCCGAAACCCGAAACCCCAGCATGACGAAAGCCGCCGGGAAGAAACTCTTCCCAGCGGCTTTCACCAAATTTAAGCTTCTGCAGAACCCTGTTGTTCTGCGATCTGACGACGAACATCATCCATGTCCAGTGCCTTAACCTGGTTGACCAGATCTTCTAGTGCTGGTGCTGGCATGGTGCCGGCTTCACGGTAAACCATGATTCCGTCACGGAAGACCATCAGAGTTGGGATGGACTGAATCTCCAGAGCTGCGGCCAGGCCCTGATTCGCCTCGGTGTCGAGCTTCGTGAAGGTTGCGTCGGTGTGGTTTTCGGAAACCTTCTCATAAGTTGGGGCGAATTGGCGGCAAGGTCCGCACCAGGAAGCCCATGCGTCTACGAGGACGATTCCCTCTCCGGTAACTGTCTTCTCAAATGTGTCTTCGGTTACATCGATGGTTGCCATTAATAATCTCCGTTCAAGATTTGTAAGGTCTGTATATAGACCAACTTTCAGCGGCTATTGGTTATTCCCGTCAGAGGATTTATTTCATTGATGGGTAGCTCGCCTGTTCCACTGCACATCGTACCTTGGTAAGTGTGCAGGTTTCAGGGGCCGCTGGGTTTCATCACATCGGAAGGAAAAGGAATTTGAGTACTAAAAATTACCAAGTCGAGGGTTTGACCTGCGAAAATGGCGCAGCTTCCGTAGAGGATGAAATCAGCATTGTTGCGGGTACTCAGGGAGTGGAAATTGACATTGAGTCGGGTCGCGTGGCTGTAACGGGTGAGGGTTTCACTGATGATCAGATCGTTGAGGCGGTCGCGAATGCGGGTTACAAGATCACCGAGCCTTAAGACAATTACACATTCATCTCATCAGACCTACTGAGATTTACACCCCTGAATTGGGGTGTGCGTTTAACGGCCGCCCCAGGCGCTCCGCCCGGGGCGGCCGCTTGCATTGCTTTTCGACGCCACCCTTTTGATTTTAATCACAAACGTTTTGCCAGACTGCGAGTAATCTGTTCGACCATGAACCTAACCCGGAACGACAGGCTCGATCGTCTGCCCGTAACGTCGAAACATAAAAAGCTCCTTGGTGGCTCAGGCATTGGCTGGGCTTTGGACGCCATGGATGTTGGCTTAATTTCATTTGTCATGGCCGCGTTGGCCGCGCATTGGGGACTAAGCCCCACCCAAACTTCACTACTTGGCTCTATCGGCTTTGTGGGCATGGCTATCGGCGCTTCCCTTGGAGGCCTGCTGGCTGACAAGTTGGGGCGTCGACAAGTTTTTGCTCTTTCGCTGTTGGTTTACGGTCTAGCAACTGGTGCTTCAGCACTGTCAGTTTCACTCGTCATGTTGATGGCGTTGCGTTTTGTCGTAGGTCTCGGCTTGGGTGCGGAACTTCCTGTCGCATCCACTCTTATCTCGGAATTTTCACCGCGTAAAGTCCGCGGACGCATGGTTGTCATCCTGGAGGCTTTTTGGGCTCTCGGTTGGATCATGGCAGCAATTATCGGCACATTTGTTGTGGCTGCTTCAGATAACGGCTGGCGTTGGGCATTGGCTCTTGGCTGTGTACCAGCAATTTATGCCGTGTACGTGCGCCTTGGCCTTCCTGAGTCTGTTCGCTTCTTGGAAAAGAAAGGTCGACACGAAGAAGCAGAAGCCATTGTCGCTTCTTTTGAGAAAGCCGCTGCATCTGAAGGTAAAGCTACCGATGACGCCACCGCTGTGGTTCATGACAATGCAGCAGAAGGATCAGTGTCCATTTGGTCATCCGCGTTGCGCAAGCGCACAGTCGCATTGTGGATCGTATGGTTCTGCATCAACCTGTCCTACTATGGCGCCTTCATCTGGATCCCATCGCTGCTGGTTGCGGACGGCTTCACACTGGTCAAGTCTTTCCAGTTCACGCTGATTATCACCTTGGCTCAGCTTCCTGGCTATGCAGCTGCAGCGTGGTTGATTGAAAAATGGGGCCGCCGAGTCACCCTGGCTACATTCCTAGCTGGCTCCGCTGTCTCTGCAGCTCTGTACGGTCTGGCAGATGTGGAGTGGCAGATTCTTGTCGCAGGTTGTTTACTATCCTTCTTCAACCTGGGCGCATGGGGCGCTCTGTACGCCATTGGACCGGAGCTTTACCCCACCAATGTTCGTGGAACCGGAACAGGCGCTGCCGCGGGATTCGGGCGCATTGCTTCCATTCTTGCTCCGCTCATCGTTCCACCTGTGATTGCTTTCGGTGGACATATTGCGCTATTTGCGCTGTTTGCCACAGCCTTTGCTGTCGCAGCTATCGCCGCCTTTACGCTGCCTGAGCAAAAGGGTAAGTCTCTGGCTGATTAGTCAGACCCTTCCACCAGTTTTTCACCTGTCCGACAATGGTTGGTTTCTGCATCTCGCGGAACTCTTCCAGGTTGCGGGGCAAGTTTGCAATGACTGTGGTGCCTTGAGTGCGAGTAACCACGATATCTTCACGCAAATGGATGGTATTTGGGTCAAAGTTTCTTGATGTCATCTGCTGTTCTCCTTAAAATCTCGATGATTTGCTCTGACTTGTCCTCTGGAGCGGCTTTCACCACTTCCCTCAGCTGGTGGAATTCAGTGCGGATGTTAAACACCTGAACTTCACGAGATTCTGGATTGCGGTACGCCTCCAGAATCTTTCCCCACGCTTCCTTGTTCTGCGCCACTTCCTGCGCGCCTTCATCAGTAAGGCGCGCCATTTTTCTGCCCATTTCATGGGAGATGGAAATCAGGCCTTCATCTTCAAGCATGGACAACGTTGGGTAGATGGTTCCTGGGCTTGGAGTCCAGTTGCCTTCAGTCTTTTCACCAATGGTGGTGATGATCTGGTAGCCATGCATCGGCTCTGATCCCAAAAGCATCAAGATCACGTGGCGTAGATCGCCTCGGCCTGCACGTCCACCGCGGCCACGTCCTGGTCGCCTGCCGTGGTGATGTCCACGGCGGTGCCCTTCAGCACCTCTACGAGCATGACGCCTACCTGGCCTTCCCCTGAATCCACAAGGTTCACTGTTTAGTTCGTCGAAACGCATATCGTTTCCTCCTTATTCTTGAAAACTTTCCGAACTAGAGTTAACGATATATCGCAACATATCTCTATGTCAACAACTTTGACAATTTTATTATAAATTTGCAGGTTAGTCTATATCGGTAAGTCTTGCCAAAGATAGGATCGCCTGGGCTGGGAGCCGTAGATTGCACATAGTTAAGTGAAGAAGTCTGGTGGATCCCAAGGACTTCCAGCTTTAAAAACAGAAGAACCAGACACCCATCCCGACTTGGGTCAAATTAGTGCTGTTTACCCCGTGTGGATTTAGGCGTTCGTGTACTTGACGGCAAGGGGCCAAACCAGGAGACCCAGAAAACACGTTTTCGACGTTTGTGGGTCTCTGTGTTTGGTATATCGCGCTCAATACCAAACACAGAGACCCAACATTTAAGCTTTTGAAGATTCTGGGTCTCCTGGTTTGGTCGCTCTCAAATTTAAGCCGTTACCCTAAAAAGTCATACCTCCCCAGAAGCGCTTTTAAGAGGTTTTCAAGGTCAAGTGCATACATAAGCTCATCCAGAAAAACCCGAGGCCTTAAACAAGCGATAAACACCGATCGCTCATTTTCATGCCAAACTAGTGCCAAAATTATCCCCCATGCCCAAAATCTGCACTTTTCAGAGAGCCAGTAGGAGATTGACCCAAGTCGGATCAAAAACAGGAAAACCAGACAGCCATGACGAAAGTCCTGGGTGTCTGGTTCCAATGGAAGTGTCCAAAGATTTTGAACGCTACGTGGTACAAATGTCCACTTTTAGCCGCGCGCCATATCCACGAAACGTGAGTAGTGCAGTTGGTGCGCCACTTGCACGGTGTCGATCGGGCCACCACGGTGCTTAGCCAAAATGATGTCAGCCTCGCCCGCACGCTCGTCATCTTTATCTTGAGAGTCTGGGCGATACAACAACATAACGATATCGGCGTCCTGCTCCAGCGAGCCGGATTCACGAAGGTCAGCAAGCTGTGGCCTTTTATCGGTACGAGATTCAGGTCCACGGTTTAGCTGGGAGATCGCGATCAAAGGCACATCGAGCTCTTTGGCCAGCAGCTTGAGCTGACGGGAAAACTCGGAAACTTCCTGCTGGCGGGACTCCACGCGTTTACCGGAGCTCATCAGCTGGAGGTAGTCCACCACAATCATTTTCAGGTCGTGTTTTTGCTTCAACTTTCGAGCTTTGGAACGAATTTCCATCATGGTGAGGTTGGCGGAGTCATCGATAAACAGCGGAGCCTGAGCCACCTTATCGAGCTTTTGCACCATCTTTTCCCATGCGGTTTCATCCATCTTGCCACCACGCATATCCGCCAGGCGGATCTCTGTTTCAGCAGAGAGCAAACGCATCACGATCTCTGACTTTGACATTTCCAAAGAGAAAATCACAGATGCCATGTTGTGTTTGATGGATGCAGAGCGCATGAAATCCAGTGCAATGGTGGACTTACCCACACCCGGACGCGCTGCGACGATAATCATCTGACCGCCACGAAGACCATTGGTGAGGTCATCGAGATCTTTAAATCCAGTGGGGATACCCGTTGCTAAGCCACCATCGTTGAGCATTTCCAGCTCAGCCATGGTTTCATCCAAAATATCCGCCAGAACTGCATAGTCTTCGCTTTGGTTCTTTTGAGAAACCGCGAACACTTCTTGTTGTGCGCGGTCAATGACCGCGTCAATTTCTGCGCCTTCGTCGCCCTCGTAGCCAAGCTGAACCACCCGGGTGCCGGCGTCGACAAGCCTGCGAAGCACTGCTTTTTCCGACACAATTTCCGCGTAGTAGCGCGCGTTGGCTGCGGTGGGCACGGACTGGATGAGGTCGTGGAGGTACGCGCCACCGCCCACACGATCAAGATCGTTGGTGCGATCAAGACGACCGGAGACAATCACGGGGTCGATATCGCGATTATCGCTGAACAAATCAATGATTGCCTGGAAAATCAGCTGATGGGACGGCCGATAGAAGTCCTCGGGGCTGAGAATATCCAAAATATCGATGACCGTGGTGGGACTGAGTAGCATGGCACCCAGCACGCCCATCTCCGCATCATTGTCATAAGGAGGGGAACGGAAATCGCGATACTCGCGAGCCTCATCCTTGCGCCCCTTGTTCTTGAAACCTTGGTTGTTTCCCCGCTGGCCGAACGCCTTTGCTGGAGAAAAATCTTCAAACGCCGGGGTAGGAGCGTCTACATGCGCGCCATCCGCAAAAGAATCGGTCGGTTCCTGCGGAGGTACATAATCATCATCAAAACTAGCGGCGTGTGTATCTGTAGCCATTTTCCTTCAAATCCCCAATCTGGTTATAGACCCACTCTAGTGCTTCGACGCAACATTCTATAAGCCGCGAAGCCCGCCCCAAGCTTAAGAATATTTGCTGACTTAAAGTGTTATTTCTTCAAAAACAATCCACAGGTTGAAAGGTTAACAATCATAATTATCCACAGTTTTTAAAAGTTGCACACAGATGTACGCTAGGCCTGTGGATAACTTGTGGACAACTCTCACCTAAATCAAGCAATATGATGCATATCTGCAGGTCATAACGGCATGTTGCATTGTGGATAACTCTTTCAAAACAGTGGATAACTTTCTCACCTGCAGTTTTAACTTGGTGTGATTATCCGCACGGCGCTTAAGCAGGGGTTATACAAAGAAAGAATGGGAGGTTAACTATCCACATTTCACGATAGTTATCCACAGGCGTGGGATAACTTAACATCAAGCGCAAAAACCAGCTGCAGCTGAGCTCGTTCTGGCCGCTTTAACTGTTGTCTCACGAGCCTGCTGGATTCGCAATCGGCGGTAGTCGCTGCTTAAGATCTGGAGTTTTTCACATGTGCATTTGCATGAACGAGGTCCGTCGAAAACGCACGAAATTTCACGGAAGCAACAATAGGGAGCTGTGAGTTAGGGGAGTCGGTGGTGAAATCCAGCGCAGAGTTTGGCCTATCACCAATCACAGGCCGTTTAAGCAACCATATTTTTGAAATATACATTTGCATCAGCTAGGGCTCGAAAGGCGCTCAGAAACGAGTCTAAGAGCGCACTTTTTCTCGGCCCCTTTGTCATATTTTGGGTCACGCCCACAGAGACCAGGTGAAACCAAACATACGTGACAAAAATCGGCAAAATTCCAAGATTTTGGCACGCATGTTTGGTTTGAGTCGAGCCAGACCGGACAGGCGTGCCAAGGATTCGTGAAAATCGAAATTTTTGTCACCTGTGTTTGGTTGTTCAAATGTCGACAGCACGATGAAAGCCTGACAGTCACAAATCTGACCCCAAATATAACCATCGAGCCTACAACCACTATCGTTCAAGGATCCGATTCACTTTAAACCCAACAGCCGCAAAAATACTTCAACCCCACTCCTGCTGTATGGAGTGGGGTTGAAGAATGCTGTTGTCGTTGGGTGACTTAACACTCTTGTGGAAAAGTCACCGCCGTCGCATGCGCGTTGTCGTTACGCTGCGACGACCTCAAACTTCACGCGGGAAACAATTCCGTCGGTGAGCTTTGCTTCTACCTGGTACTTACCAGTGGTCTTAACCAGGTTCTTCGGGAGAACAATGGCACGCTTGTCCAGGTTTGGACCGCCGGCTGCCTTGACTGCATCGACGATGTCGTCAGCCTTAACGGAGCCGAACAGTTTTCCACTCTCGGAGGTGCGGACTGCAACAGAGACACCTTCAAGTGCTTCCAGCTGTGCCTTTACTTCGCGAGCGTGGTCGAGGTCGCGGATTGCGCGAGCCTCCTGGGCACGCTTGATGCCCTCGATCTGCTTCTCAGCACCCGGGGTGGCAACGATGGCCAGGCCACGGGGGAGTAGCAGGTTACGTCCGTAGCCGTTCTTAACCTCTACGATGTCGCCAGCGACACCAAGGTTTTCAACGGCGGCGGTGAGGATCAGCTTCATGATCCCTGCCTTTCGTGGTTTTTGAGTGTTTGTGAATTTTTTTAAGAAAGAAAAGCTTTAGAACGGTGGTTCATCATCTGCGCCGCCAAATCCGCCGGAGCCGGCAGGTGGTGCAGAGTTCCAAGGGTCATTGTCCGGTGCAGCCTGTGGGCTACCTCCGCCGAATCCACCTTGGTTGAAGTTATTGCCCTGAGATTGATTCTGGTTTCCACCAAAACCACCCTGCTGCTGGTTTCCGCCTTGGTTTCCACCAAAGCCACCAGTGTTTTGACCGCTGAATCCACCCTGGCTGCCTTGGTTTCCACCGAAGCCGCCCTGTTGGTTTCCGCCACCGTAATTTCCGCCGGAGTTACCACCACGCGGTGTGCGCTGAACTTCTGCCTTAGCAAAAGTCAATGATGGTCCGACTTCATCAACCTCGACCTCAAAGATGGTGCGCTTCTCGCCCTCACGGGTTTCGTAGGAGCGCTGCTTGAGACGACCGGTGACGATCACGCGCATGCCCTTTGACAGGGATTCTGCGACGTTTTCAGCTGCCTGACGCCAAACATTGCAGGTGAGGAAGAGGGCTTCGCCGTCCTCCCACTGGTTTGTTTGACGGTTAAACGTGCGGGGAGTTGAAGCAATACGGAAGTTGGCTACTGCTGCACCCGATGGGGTGAAGCGCAGTTCCGGGTCAGCAACCATGTTGCCGACAACGGTGATGTTGGTATCTCCGATTGCCATAATCCTTCAACTACCTCTCTAGAGACTTAAAACGTTCTTTTACTTGTCGAGTCGCAGAACCTTGGTGCGCAGGACACCATCATTTAGGTTCAGAACACGATCGAGTTCGAGTACGGTTGCGGACTCGCACTTGAGATCGATGACGGCGTAAACGCCCTCTTCCTTCTTGTTGATTGGGTATGCAAGACGGCGCTTGCCCCAAACATCAACCTTCACAACGTCACCCTTGTCCTTGCGGACAACCTCGAGGAATTTATCCAGGGACGGGGCAACAGTGCGCTCATCCTGAGAAGGATCGAGAATGATCATAAGTTCGTATTGACGCACGGACCTCATCACCTCCTATGGTCTAGTAATTGTTTTTTCGGCCATGCCGTCGTTGGCATAGCAGGAGGGTCGTTGCGTCAGCAACCTATTCAAGGTACACCAGACGCGCCGAATTGTCGATTCCTTAATTATGCGTTTTCGTTTACTGTGCCCGCTTGCACACTATGCTCCGGCTCCAGTGGCCGAGCTTCAGCAGTGGAGATGCTTGCCAACGTCAACGCAGACGCGGCCAGCATGCCTACAAAGGTGGTTGAATTCTTTGACTTTTTCATCCGTTACCTGCCTTTCTACTTTCCCTAACGCATGTAGTTTGGGGAAAGTTCCCGCGGGTGGAGGGAGGCGTCGAAAAGCAAAATCTTTTATGCGGGCGTTGTGGCCCAGAAAACCGCAATGATCACCGGAATCACCGTGATAAGCACAATCGCGACGCTGAAAAGCGTCCAAATCTGCCGGTTCGATTTTTTATACATGAAGCTGGCAAACGCGCCGCCGAAAAAGAGAAAACCCAGAAACACGCTGGCCATCGTGACCAGCAACACTGTTGTGCTCAACTTACTTCCTTCAATGCTTTTCGACGCTTACCTGCGCCGAAGGGCCCGGCCAACAAATCGCGCCCGGCGTGCGCATCCATCACCGGATCTGCACGTCGTCCGAGCATCTGCCGGATTACACCCACTATCATGACCACAATGAAGGCATCTCGGGAAATCACGACGAGATCCAGCATTTCATGGGGGAGACCTTTGTTATCCTCGCCGAGCATGTGCCACATCAAAATTGGCCATACCATCACGTCCGTCACCATCCACGGAAACAGAATTTTCCACTGTGGAAACGCCAGCACAGCCAAAGGAACCAGCCACAAAGAATACTGCGGGCTCCACACCTTGTTGAACAGCAAAAACGCCGCCACAATCAAAAAGGCCAGCTCAGCGACTCGGGGCGTGCGCTGAACTTTGAGTCCAAGAATCAAAATAGCCACACACGATGCACCAAACAAGCCAAAACTCAGCACATTAAGCAGCACTGGATCATTCAAATCAATCGGCACGTTACGGTCAATGACCTGGTAAATCGTGGTCCATTCCGCGCCGCGTTCCCTATTTAGACGCAAAAACTCATTCCACGCCGCGGGATAGGCAATCATCACCGGAATATTAACCACCAGCCACGTCACTGCAGCTGAGACAGCCATGGTGATAAAAGGCTTAAGATTCTTATTTTTGATCGCCAGCACCAAATATGCGCCAAGCAAATATAGCGGCCACAACTTAAACGCAGTTCCTGCGCCGATGAGCACGCCTGCAAGCAACGGATTGCCACGCTTAACCGCAAGCATTGCCGCAATCACCGCCGCGATAGCCGGAGTATCCCAGTTGGTAAAAGCATGAACAGCAACCAGGGGAGAGGCCGCCACCAGCACCGTATCCCACACCCGATTGCCAGTCAGTTCCACCACCATGCGAATAACCAGCACCCAGAAAAATGCCAAGGCTAAGGCCGTGACAATGAAATAAAACCCAGATTCAGGCAGTGTATGAAATGGAATGGCATCCACAACCGGATACAAAAACCGAGTGATGATGCCACAAATCCACTGAAAAATTCCCCCCAACACCGGATATTCCATATACCTGGTGAGATCACCTTCCTGCCACGAAAAAGCGTAGGGAAATCCAGGCGCATCAATTCCGCGACCCCCATAAAGCGGAACGATGTCGTTATAGCAAGCAGAAGTATATTGACGGTTTCCCGACCAATTCAAAGAAACTACACCGGCATCACTTCTTGATCCTTGAATGCAATTAGCTTTGGTCAAAAACCCACAGGCTAAAAACACCAATGACGTGGTGATTAGAACACGCAGGGGAGTCCAAAACTTCTGGGTCCCCACCTGTGCAAAACGACCGAACCGACCACCGATTGCATTGATAAAATCCCGTGCCACCGGCTCACTATCACCGGGCGATACGCGCTCTACCTTCTGCAGGTCCACTTGCTGGTCCATCGGCGGTCGGCTCCTTAAAAGGTCGTCTTTTGTCTACGACCGGATCTTAGCCGATCCCTAAGAGATCTCCCGGGATAGTCAACCCAGGCAAGATTTCTACCTGTCCATTGCCAGGATCCTCAGCCGGTGCAGCTGGATCCTCAGCGGGCGTTTCTACTCCTGCGTTTGGATCTTCCTCAGGGTTTTCTTCTTCTGTTTCTTCTCCACCACCGGTATTTGTGTTTGGAGTCCACACATACTCTGGAACTGGTGGATTGCCGTAACCAAGTGCAGGTACCGAATCCCACGTTTCAAGCGGAGCGGTTTCTAGTGCATTGTCCATCGTCTGCTTCCAGATGGTGGCAGGGGAGTTAGAACCATACATGCTTCCACCCCAGGTGTTGTACAAGGCAGTGTTATCTGCCGTTCCCACCCAGACTGCAGTAGCCAGCTGAGGGGACGCACCCAACATCCAGGCATCCTTGTTTGAACCGGTATCACCAAGCTGCGTGGTACCGGTCTTTGAGGCAGACACCTGGCCATCAGCCAACGCATTTCCATTGGAGTAGGCCGCAATTGGGCCCATCGCCTTGAGGAGGTTCAAAGCAACCTTCTCAGAAACGCGTCGTTCGCCTTCGCCGTCTTCGAACTCATACAGCACTTCGCCACTTGCGGTTTCCACCTTGGACACAAAGTGTGGACGGTGCCATACACCCTCATTCGCGATAGTTGCCATCGCGGAAGCCATATCAAATGGGCGGGACTCATACTGACCCAAAATGATGCCCTCATAAGGGGTCTCACCGTTTTCCGTGAGCGTTGCAGGAATACTTGGCAAGGACTTTGCAATACCCAAAGCGTGCGCCATATCCGCAGTATCTTGCGAGCCATTTTCTAAATCCTGCTGCAAACGAATAAAGCTGGTGTTGTACGAATGCAGCAGTGCCTGCTCAATAGAACACGTACCACAACCAGAACCGCCGACGTTGCCAATCTGGGCATCACCAACAGTCACAGGTGCGGAACTATACGGCTGCGAAAGCGGAATACCCTGCTGAAGTGCAGCAGCTAAGCCAAAGATCTTGAAGGTAGAACCAGTTTGGATCGGAGCGTTGGCAAAATCCCAACCAGTTGCTTCCTCGCCACCGTAATAGGCACGCACAGCACCGTTAGAAGGATCAATAGACACCACGGCTGCACGGTTGTTCTCATTCAATAGCTCCATCTGTGCACGAACCGCATCGACAGCACCTTGCTGAGCGTTTTGATCAATGGTGGTGGTGATCTGCAAACCACGGTTTTGCACATCATCTTCAGTAATACCAAGCTCAGACAACTCAGCCATCACTTGGTTTTTAATCAAACCGTTAGTGCCTGTGGCCTCTGTATAAGCAGAATTGCTCGCAGGGTCTGTGGTTTCTGGGTAGGTGGCCACTGCACGTTCCTCAGCTGACAGAGCACCGATTTCTACCAAACCATCCATGACATAATTCCACCGTGATTCAGCCTCAACAGGATTAGTCCACGGATCCAACTGACTCGGCAACTGAATACTCGCCGCCAATACTGCACCTTCACTAGCAGAAAGCTCTTCTACTGACTTACCGAAGAATGCATGCGCAGCAGCCTGAACACCATAAGCATTCCGGCCAAAATACACAGTATTGAGGTAGGCCTCTAAGACTTCATCCTTTGACCATTCATTGGCCATCTTCGCGGAGTAGACCAACTCTTTGGCTTTACGGATAAGCGAACGCTCATCACCAACCACAGCCTTTTTCACATACTGCTGCGTGATGGTGGAGCCACCACCAGCAGAGGAATCACCCGTGATCACGCCGAGCGCTGCACGAGCATAACCGGTGATGGAAAAACCTGGGTTGGTATAAAACTCACGGTCTTCCGCTGCTACCACCGCATTTTTAACAGTGTCAGGCACTTGATCAATCGACACCATCTGGCGGTTGCCTTCCGGTGGAACAATACGCGCCAACTCTGTCTCACCATCTGAGGCATAAATTTGCGATACCTGCGGTGAGACCAGCTCTTCAGGCTCAGGAACATCCACCACGATATACGCACCCATAAACACAATCGCTGGAATCAAAATGACTGCAGCAATAACGCCAATGATGGTGTTTCGCGTGGCATGGCCTTTAGAGTCGCTCTTTAAGCGCCTTTTGCCACCGCTCTTTTTAGCGGGAGGATTTTTACTATTCGTCAACTGGTGTATCCGTTCAATCAGATCTGGTTCTTATCTGAAGCTTGTGCTGTAGAGAATACTGCGCCAAAGCCTATTCATCTGAATCTGAGAATCAGCTGGCTGTCGCGGTTTCCGCCTGAAGCAGGTGATTCCACTTGCAAGCAGGGCATACTTCCACAGTATGCACCGTTGCCTGCCGTCCATTTTTTAACAACTGTTCGATTTCTTCTTCACTACGTGCAGAGCCCGCAGCTTTACCAATTTCATCGCCATAAACCCACAAAACCACACGTAGATCTTCACTGCCACAAATCGGACAAGGATAATCTGCCGGCTGTCCGTGATATTTACTCGCAGTGACCAAGATGAACTCGGCGTCACAAATTGTGTCTTTTTGCACCAACCCCGCCCGAAACTGACGGAGTGTCTGCCTACGAGCTAGTTGGTGACTGATCTCATTTTGATATTGCACCACGCTTCAAAAGTGTAGTCCTAAGCCATCCAATGACACGACCATGCAAGGCACTCGTTTAGAATTGCATTTAACCGTATGCGTCACCAAGCTCTAGGACGGATGGACGCTGTTAAAGCTACACCTAATCTACACCCAAGCTACGCAGGCGTAACTTGTAGTTTTCCTGTGCAAATTATTGATTTTTCCGTTGATAGGTTATCCAACGGAAATTACTCCTTAATCCCGCTATGCTTACTAACATGCCTAATGTAAACGCTGAGGAGTTAGCAGTCCGCGTGCGACCCGCGCTGACTAAACTCTACGTTCTCTATTTTCGTCGCTCCGTGAATTCTGACCTTTCCGGACCACAGCTCACCATTTTGAGCCGCCTGGAAGAAAACGGCCCTTCCAGGATCAGCCGCATCGCGGAACTTGAAGATATCCGTATGCCAACCGCTTCCAATGCTTTGCATCAGCTAGAGCAGATGAACTTGGTTGAGCGCATCCGTGACACCAAGGACCGCCGTGGTGTGCAGGTGCAGCTCACGGAACACGGTCGCGCGGAACTAGAGCGGGTAAACAAAGAAAGAAATGCCGAGATGGCTCGCGTCCTCGAAATGCTCAGCCCTGAGCAGCTCGAGCGCACCGAAGAGCTAGTTGATATCATCACCGAACTTGCAGAGGTGTACGGTAACTGGAAAGAGACCGACAGCGGTTCTTAATTTTCCTCCCATCTCAACTCCGGAATTAGATGAAACAACCCCTTCGCGTACTTATATCTTGCCGTTCCGAAGAAAACTCGAATGGCAAACCGAGTGGCAAACGTAGTGAACAAAACGATGCTGTCTTCGAGTTCGCCGCGTGGCTGGCTCGTACTTCAGACATCAACGTTCGTGGAATCACAACTTTCATCCGCCCATGGCCTTCAGCCTCCATCAGCAAACTCGGAGGTAAGTACCATAAGTGGCTGAAGAATTTGGATTCTCACTACCGAAACATCACGTTAAAAGGGCTCAAAGAATCTGGAGTTGAGAAGTCCCAATGGGACGATAAAGTCTCAGTGTTTGTAGATGGCCCATCTGAATCCACGCTGCTTACCCATGCTGCAAAGGAATTCGACGCCGATCTCATCTTGCTCGGCTCCGACGCTGCCGCACCCAAAGGCCGCTTTTTGGCCAGCTCCACCGCAGACGCGCTACTTCACTCCTCGCCTGTCCCACTAGGACTTGTTCCGCGAGGAGTTAAACTTTCCAAAAAAGGTGTCACCAGGGTCAACTACGCTTTCACCAACGAAAGTGATGACTTCGATCAAGGGCTGCGCTACGCTGCAGAACTCGCCTCCACATGGAATGTGCCTCTACGCATTCTTTCTTTCTCACCTGAAGGAATCACCTCCGCGCCGACCAGCAGAAGTTTGGATATCTCTACCAAACTGTCTTCTGAATGGCGCGAGCTCACCCTCGCAATGCTCGACCGAGCCCGAGATGGGGTTTTAAAAGATCACCCTGATTTAAGTGTCAGCAGTGAAATCGGCTCAGGGTGGGGTTGGAATGGGGCAATTGATGCCCTGAAGTGGAAAAAGGGCGATCTTCTTTGCCTAGGTTCCCATCCCACAGATGCACTCTCTCGAGTTTTTGTGGGTTCGGAAACAATGGAAATTATCCGAAACTCTCCTGTTCCGACCATCATTTATCCCAGTCTTTAGGTTCCCAAACTCAAGGGGACTAGACTTAAAAGGTGCCTGTAGAGGAGGACAATTCCATGAACACCAACCCAGAGCATCCGGAAAATGACCTGGTCGACGATGCGGATTTTTCTAACCGCCCCAGGTCTTATAGGAACGATTTCGATTCGTTGGCCGATGCACCTGATCCGATGCTTGAACATGAGAAAAATAGACGTTCCTCCCGGCAAGCGATCATCTACTTGTTTGCTGTTCCACTTCTAACATTTCTCTCTGCATATGTGCTCGCGTGGGTTTCTAGGCTCCAAGGTGGCCCCATTTGTGATGCAGGGGACGCCGTATGGATTTGTTCCCGCGCAGCTGAGTTATGGTGGCCGATCATCACCAGTGCTGTAGCTTTTGGTGGCATGCTTGGATCCGCCTGGATTCTTTACGATAAGTACCGAAAGTTCCTGCGCTGGCGCCCGTGGATGGGTGTGTTGTGGGTATTGATCCCATTCAGCATGCTGTGGGGAACCTCAGTGCTTACACTGTCCATTTTGGGCCATTAAAACAGCACTTTAAAAAAAAATAAGAGTCGGAAAACCTAGCAATTTCCCTAGGTTTTCCGACATTTTTATGGAGCGGCCTACTGGGCGGCCTACTGGGCAGCCTACTGGGCAGCCTACTGAGCGCCCTTAGAACCTAGGACGACTTCAAATTCCAACAAAGTGGCACCGGAGGCAACAGGCTTCTTATCAGAGCCGTGTGCTCCGTGTCCGCCCTTTGCCTTCTCAGCATCACGCCAGGCGTTATAGCTGTCTTCATCTGCCCACTGGGTGACTACAAAGTAGCGATCCTCACCAGAAACAGGACGAAGCAGTTGGAAGCCTTCAAAACCAGGTGCGGAATCTACTGCATTTTGACGAACTGCGAAGCGCTTTTCTAGCTCTTCACCAGCGCCTTCGGGCACGGAAATTGCGTTGATCTTAACGATACTCATACCCAGCCACCATACCCGTTTTCAAAAAGTATCTAGGAATTAATTAGTGGATCAATTCCTTGCTCAGCAAAGTCTGCAGCCATCTCTGCGCAGGCTTCACGTTTGCAATGACGAGTTGCAACATTGGCGTAGCAATCAGGACACATCAGAACCAATTCACGGCATTCATCTTCGTTGATGCAGTGCTCAAACTTGTTGGTTGGAGTGTCACAGTGGATGCAGTGTCCGACGCGTTTGTAATCCTCGCCGAACTCCATGTGCATGCGTTTGTCAAAGACGTAAAGGGAGCCCTCCCACAGGCCCTTATTTCCAAATTGCTCACCGTAACGAACAATGCCACCATCAATTTGGTACACCTCTTTGAACCCGCGATTGATCATGAGAGAACTTAGGATCTCACAACGGATTCCACCGGTGCAGTAGGTAACCACTGGTTTGTCTTTGAGGTCATCGTATTTTCCGGACTCGATTTCTGCGATGAAATCATGAGTGGTTTCAACATCGGGGACGATCGCGTCTTTGAATTTACCGATCTGCGCTTCCATTGCGTTTCGGCCGTCAAAGAAGACCACCTCATCGCCTCGAGATTCCACTAGCTCATTGACCTGCGCGGGCTTTAGGTGGACGCCGCCGCCAACAACACCGTTTTCATCAACTTTGAGTTCATTAGGTGCTCCGAAAGCAACGATCTCATCGCGGACTTTAACACTCAGCTTCGGGAAATCTTCTGCGCCACCTTCAGACCACTTAAACTGCATGCGGTTAAACGCTGGGTACTCGCGAGTCCTTTTGATATACGCCTTGCAATCATCAATATCTCCGCCCACGGTTCCATTGATGCCATGGGTGGAGATCAAAATGCGGCCACGAAGGTTCAGCGACTCGCACAGCTCACGCTGCCACAGCTGAACTGCTTTAGGATCAGAAAGCGGGGTGAATGCGTAATAAAGAAGAATTTTTCCGGTAGCCACGGTTATTTAGTCTAATCCGATGTGCAGCTACCTTAAAACTGACGCTTTTACTCATAACGCAAAGCGTCAATCGGATCGAGCTTTGCTGCTTTATTAGCGGGGTAGTAGCCAAAGAATAGGCCAATAGCCATGGAAAAGAGCAAGGCAATCACAACTCCGCTCAGTGGAGGCAAAGAAATATAACCAATGGCACTGGATAGACCTAAACCAAGCGCACCACCTAAGAGCACGCCAAGGAGACCTCCGATGAAACAAATAATCATTGCTTCAACGACGAATTGAAGGCGAATGTCTCGGCGACGAGCACCAAGTGCTTTTCTCACACCAATCTCGCGGGTGCGCTCTGTGACAGACACCAACATAATGTTCATCACCCCAATGCCGCCCACAAGAAGTGAAATGCCACCAATTGCTGAGATACCTAAGCTCATGGCTCCGAGGATGGTATTGAACTCTTCAATCTGCTTACGGAAATCCAACATCGCAACATGGTGTGATTCATTGTTGGCGTAGAGGGCATCGAAATATGTTTGGAGTGAATCTTTAAGCGCGTCCTGATCCACGCCTTGGGCTGCGCGGATGCTTAATGTACTAAATCCGTCTTCTGCATGAATGATGTCATTGGCAACCGGATAGGGGGTGTAAGTATTTACGGTTGGCATACTTCCCACAAGGCCACCTGCAGCGGCTTCTTTATACACGCCTACAACTCGTAGAAATGTCTCTTGACCATTGAGTTCAAAAGCTACTTCAGATCCCAGCGCCAGTTGGGGGTTTGCGTCGAAAAGCGTATTAAAAGCATCTGGCGCGATGACCGCAATGGGGCGCTGAGCGGCAACATCGTCCTGCGTGATTGCGCGGCCATAGTGCATTTCGATGCCGTTCATCCACATGTAGTCCTCGTTGACGCCCTGCAGATCAGATTTAAGATCTGCGTCCTCCCCGATCAGGGTGCCTTGGGTGCCCATTCCGCCAACGCTGATTCCGGTGATGCTATCGCTGAAACGATCTCGGAGCGTGTCCATTGTTTCTTCCGGGATGAGGTTGCCGCTAGCACTCCCGGGGGCTGCGTAGGCGAACATATCAGCTTCAGGTTCATCCTCATCAGGGCGTTCTTCAACCTGCGCCGATAAATCATTTGCCCCCAAGCTCTCCAGACTGTCTAGAGTTTGGTCCTGCAAGGCTTTACCGATGGTCAAAATTCCAATGACTGATGCAATACCAATGATGACTCCCAGAAGCGTCAACAATGCGCGCATCTTGTTGCTTCTCAGGCTGGTTAAAGCCAAAAGAATTGATTCTGCAACGCTCATTAACGTTTCACCTCTGATCCAATGATGCGCCCATCAACCATGGTGACCACCCGATCCGATTCATCAGCGAGCTCAGGGTTATGCGTAATAAACACAATGGTTTTTCCCTGCTCCTTGTTGAGCTGGTGGAAAATATCCATCACCATCCGGCCAGTTGCAGAGTCCAAAGCACCCGTTGGTTCATCGGCAAGAATTATTTCTGGATCATTAGCCAACGCACGTGCAATAGCCACTCGCTGTTTCTGACCACCAGATAGTTCATTTGGCTCATGGTTTAAACGTTCACCCATGCCCACCATCTCCAACAATTCCACCGCACGACTGCGCCGCTGTTTAGCAGGAATTCCCGCATACATCATCGGCATCTCAACATTTTTCAATGCATCAATTCGCCCAATCAGATTGAAGTTTTGAAACACGAAGCCAATTGATTTAGCACGGTGACTAGCCAACGCATCATCACTGATATCCAGCACATCCACGCCATCAAGGGTGTAGCTGCCATCAGTGGGTTTATCCAACAAGCCAATGATGTTCATCATTGTTGATTTACCTGAACCAGACGTGCCCACAACAGAGACGAACTCACCGCGCTCCACATGGAAATCAACACCATGCAAAACTGTCAGTTCACCTTCGGTTCCGATGTTGTACGTCTTTACAATATTTGTCATTTCAATAAGGCTCATGGGATTAAATCGCCTGGCCATCAGGTGTTGGTGAGGTGGCGAAAGCTTGTGCCACTGTATCTGTCTGGAGTTTTACTTCTTGTCCGATGAGGTTTCGGTAGTTTCCGGGCTGGGTCAAAACTCGGGCATCTGATGAAATTCCAGGGCCGCTGACAGCGATATCAAAATCATCGGATTCCGCTGTGGTGACTTCTACTTCTTCCACTTTGTTATCGTCGCTGATAATCAAAACAGCATCCTTGCCTTGATCATTTTGGTACACGGCCTCCAACGGAACAGTCAGCGCATGTGGTGCGATTTCATGAACAATGCGTACGCGCGCTGATCCACCAAGGTTGAGGCCTTCACGGTCGCCGGTGACGGAGATTTCAATGGGGAAGGTGACATCAGTGTTCGTGGAGACACCTTGGCCACCTGCGGTACCTTCTTCCGTTACCGGAGCTGAAGCAGCAATCGGAGAGACCTTGGATACTCGGCCGGTAAACTCTTTAGTACCAGTTGACGGTGTAGTGAACGTGACCCTCGATCCAACAGCAACATTGCCGATCTCGGCTTCTTTCACATTGGCGGAAATTTTCAGCTCGGAATCATCAGCAACGCTCAACAAAGCACCGGATGCTGGTTGGCCTTGGGCTGCCTGCACAGATGAGACAATGCCGGAGTAAGGGGAACGCACCGTGGTGTTGTTGATATCCATCCGCAGTTGGGAAGTGGATCTGGCTGCGGCTTCATTATCTACTGACGCCAAACCTAAAGCTGCATCGATCGCGCTTGATTGGGCTTCCAATTGGTGCTGAGTGGATAGTTGGGCTGCTTCCAAGCTAAGTGCAGCGTCTTGCTGGGCAGCGTGTGCTGCAGCTACTGCGCGTTGAGCAGCAGCTAACTCAGCATCAACTTTTCCAAGTGAATCAATGTACACCCGTTCAGCTTTTTCTAGATCTTCGGTGGTTGATGCTACGCGCCGCTCAGCTTCCTCCAGCGTGGTGTAGGACTGCACATAGGTTTGATCCTGGCTGGGCCATGCGGATGTTTTTGTGGCAATTGCTTGTTCAAGCCCATCTACTTTTGTTTCAGCCGCGGCGATGGCTTCCGGGTCACCTGAAGTCCGTGCCTGGGCTAACTCAGCTTCCGCAGCGGCTAATGCTTCTCTGTCATCTAGCAGTCCAATGACATCGTTCAGGTTGCTGCGATCATTGTTGATCAGCCCAAAATCTGCACGTAGTCGCTCAATTTCCGCTGCATCTGCCTGCTCACGCGCTGCTTTAAGGGCATCTGATTGGGCAACCATGGTGGAATCCAAACCGCCATCCACATCTTTTTGCTTCGCCTCGAAATCACGAATGGCATCTTGATACCCTTGAGATGCGGTTCGAAGTGAAGACTGCGCAGAGTTAATCTCCGGGCTCAGACCGTTATCCAAAAGTTCTCTGGACTGCTCATATGCTTGTTGCGATTGTGCAATGGAATTACGGTTCGTCATTGCAGCTCGTGCATTATTGGCATCTGTTTCATCCAGCTGTCGTTGCAGGGCAGAGGCATCCAGCTCAGCCAAAACTTGATCAGCTGCCACTCGGTCACCAACAGCAACCGGCAAGTTCGCTACCGGCACAGTCAGACTCGTATAAATGGTGGTGGTTCGCGCAGCTTCAATGTTTCCATTGACAGAAACACGAGCCACGATCCCCTCCGAGGAAATCTCACGAACATCAGAAGTGGCAATCATCTGCTCATTTGACGAAGGGCGCAGAAAATACACAGCTGCAGCGACAATGATCAAAATCAGGACCACGGCCACAATGATGAGTTTCTTTGGGACCAAGGAAAGTGAGGGTGGTAGTGCCACAGTGAGATAGCCCCCGGAACGTTAAGCTCCGGGGCGCTCCTTTCTTAAGTTTTTGCAACAAGTCTGTATTTAAAAAACCAGGGTACGGACATACCATTCCCAGCACATCGGGGAATGCCCCTAACTTATTTTCCCTCCAAAATCCTCCGTTTTTACTCTCCCAAACGGGGGTAATGCTTGATCGATCAACTGAGTTGCTTGATCGATCAGGTCTGCTTTCAACTCGCAATCCCCACATTTTGGGTCATTTTCAGACGTAGCGTCGAACAGCGTGCGGCGAAGCTTATCGGTCGCGGCCAGTATCTTTTTTAAGAGGAGAAAATTTAAATGAGCAAGTCCACCATCAGGGTTGCCATCGCCGGAGTCGGAAACTGCGCAACCTCCCTCATTCAGGGTGTGGAATATTACCGAAACGCAGATCCTTCCGAAACCGTCCCAGGTTTGATGCACGTCCAATTCGGCGATTACCACGTCGGCGATATCGAATTTGTCGCCGCTTTTGATGTTGATGCCGAAAAAGTAGGCGTTGACCTGGCAGATGCCACCGAAGCCTCACAAAACTGCACCATCAAAATCGCCGACGTCCCGCAGACCGGCATCAACGTTTTACGCGGCCCCACCTTAGACGGCCTGGGCGATCACTACCGGGCGACCATCGACGAGTCCACCGCCGAGCCAGTCGACGTTGCCAAAGCGCTTATCGACGCAAAAGCCGACGTTTTGGTGTCCTACCTCCCAGTAGGCTCCGAAGAAGCCGATAAATTCTACGCACAAGCCGCCATCGATGCAGGCTGCGCCTTCGTTAACGCACTCCCAGTCTTTATCGCATCCGACCCAGAATGGGCTAAGAAGTTCACCGACGCTGGTGTCCCAATTGTTGGCGATGACATTAAATCCCAAATCGGCGCAACCATCACCCACCGAGTCTTGGCACGTCTTTTTGAAGAACGTGGTGTTCGCGTCGACCGCACCATGCAACTCAATGTCGGCGGCAACATGGATTTTAAAAACATGCTTGACCGCAACCGCCTAGAGTCCAAGAAAGTCTCCAAAACCCAGGCCGTGACCTCCAACATTCCAGATGGTCCACTGTCTGGAAAAGTGGAAGACCGCAACGTTCACATCGGACCATCCGACCACGTCCAATGGTTAGATGACCGCAAGTGGGCTTATGTCCGCCTCGAGGGCACCGCGTTTGGTGGAGTACCTCTCAACCTGGAGTACAAGCTCGAAGTGTGGGATTCACCCAACTCTGCCGGCATCATCATCGACGCTGTCCGCGCCGCAAAAATCGCCCTGGACCGTGGAATCGGCGGACCCATCATGCCAGCTAGCTCCTACCTGATGAAGTCCCCACCAGCGCAGCTTCCAGACGATGTTGCTAGGGAACGCCTGGAGGCATTCATCATCGAGGCATAACTACATGCGAGTCGGTCAACGTTGAAAATGAGATGACCCACACTGATAAGGTTAGTGTCGTGGAAATCCCCTCAATCAAAATGAACCGGCTCACGCTTCGAGATCAAGTGCATCAAACGCTTTTGAACTCGATCACCGACGGTACTTTGCGTCCTGGATCAGTGCTTCTAGAAACTGAACTTGCAGAGTCCTTTGGCGTGAGCAGAGGAACAGTGCGTGAAGCACTGCGGTCATTGCAGCAGGCTGGCTTGGTTGACAGCGATTCGCGTGGACGCAGTGCTGTTCACGAGCCAACTCCACGAGAAATTCAAGAGCTGTTTCGCGTTCGTGCAGCACTCGAGGGTTTGGCGATCCGTGAGATCATTGAGTTACCAAATCGTCAGGAAATTGTCGCTGAATTACGCAAACAACTCCCCCCAACACAAAAAGGGGAGTTTAACACTGTCTTGAATAAGGATTTGGCATTTCACGAGCAGATCTGTCGCGCATCAGGAAACACAATCCTACTCAATTCATGGAAGCACCTCGAAGCCCAAATGCGTATTGGGCTCTTTGCCGCTGCAAGGGAGGAATCCTTGGAGATCATGGACGGCAATCGCCATATTCCAGTTCTAGATGCGATTGAAAATGGCGATCCAGCTGCAGCGGAGGAGATTATACGCGCGCATATGGAGGAAGCCTCACTACAGTGGGATTCCTCCATGAGCTAATGCTTCAAAGAAGCATGCTTTAGCTTAAACTTTTTGGGACTCTTTAGTTTTCGCCCAATCATTAGTGGTTTCAGCGGTAATTTTGTCGACTTCATCACGCAGTTCCTTAGACCAGGTTTCTTTGGTGGATACCGCTGCGATCAGACCACATAGCGCATAAACCGCGAATAGAATTGCTGGCCCATACCAATCAAACTTGATGTAGAGCAGGGTTGTGGCAAATGGAGTAATCCCAGAGATCATTGCGGAGATCTGGTACGCCAGTGAAGCTCCTGAAGAACGTACGTTTGCGCTAAACAGTTCTGGGAACCATGCCCCTTGTGCACCCGCAAGGGCATTTTGGCAAACACAATAGGAGACAATGAACACCACAATCATGAGGATAGTGTTTCCTGTGTTGACCAGAACGAACATGGGGAATGCCCACACGATAGAGAATGCACAGACGTAGATGTATTGGGGGCGCCGTCCACGTTTGTCGGTGTTTCGACCCCACCAAACGGTAGCGAAGCTGCCCAGTGCAGCAGCGATACAGAGTGCCAATAGAGTGTCACTGTTATTGCCGATTGGTGGTTCATGGTTAACGATATAGCTCATCATGTAGGTGATTGCGACTGCATAACCTGCCGTTTCTGCAACGCGCAAACCAATGCCTCGAACGATGTTGCGCCAGTCAGTACGAAAGACCTCGACAATTGGAGACTTAACCACGGTGCCGGAGTTCTTAACTTCATCAAAGACCGGGGACTCAGGAACCTTGTTTCGAATGACCATGCCAACCACTACAAGGACTGCTGAGAAGAGGAATGGAGTCCTCCAGGCCCAGTCACCTGGTAATGCAACAGATACTAAGAACACAAGGTTGGCCAACAGAAGGCCCACAGGGAAGCCAGCTTGAACAAAGCTGGTGAAGAATCCCTTTCGCTTCCACGGTGCATGTTCGTATGTCATCAAAATTGCACCACCCCATTCCGCACCGAAGGCAAGGCCCTGGAGGATGCGCACGGTGACCAGCAAGATTGGGGCAAGTACGCCTACTTGATCATAGGTAGGGAGGCAACCGATGAGGAATGTTGCCAATCCCATGAGAAGCAGGGAAGCAACCAGGACAGGCTTTCGGCCGACCTTATCTCCTAGATGACCACCTATGACGCCTCCGATTGGTCGGGCGATGAACCCTACGCCGAGTGTTGCAAATGATGCAAGAACACCGGTCATGGGGTCTTGGCTGGGGAAGAACGCCGCACCGAGGTACAGAGCAGATGCGGTGCCGAATCCGATGAAATCATAACTTTCAATCATCGCACCAACAGCAGATCCACTGGCTACGCGCTTTGCATCTTTGGTGCCATGCACTGGCCCGCGGATATCAACTTTCGAGTCTTGCATTTTTGTCTCCTAGATTCCATCTCACACCCAGATTTGTGTGTTGCAGAACACTTTGCAACAAAACCGTGCCTCATGTCAACTGTTTAACTGATAATTGTCCTACTGTTGACATTAGGACAGCCGGCACCATAATGTGTGACCTACGTCAACTTTGATTGCTTTTAGTTGACGCGATCATTTACAAAATTCAGAAGTCAGGAGCTCTCAATGCCCACCGAAAACCAGTCCGTCCTTACCGCTGTCGTTACTGGCGGAGCCGCCCCTCGTGGCATCGGCCAAGCAACAGCGCGTCGATATGCGCAAGAAGGCTGGGCAGTTGCCATCCTCGACCTCAATGAAGCCGCTGCTAAGCAGCGCGCTGCCGAGATTTCTGCAGAAACTGGCGCTCCCACTATTGGTATCCAGTGCAACGTCACTGACCCTGTATCCGTTGCCGCAGCTGCTGAAGCTGTCAAGAACTCGGATCTACCAGCGGTTGGAGCGCTCGCAGCAATCGCAGGTGTGGCTTCTCCAGTAGACTTCCTCGATCTCACTCTCGATGAATTCAACCGCATCATCGCAGTGAATCTCACTGGAACTTTCCTAACTTGCCAAGCATTTTTGCCACAAATGATTGAAAGCGGATACGGACGCATAGTCACTACCTCATCGGTAACCGCCCAGCATGGTGGTGGAGTGTTCTCTAAGACGTCCTATGCTGCTGCCAAGGCTGGCATTCTCGGGTTGACCCGTGGCATCGCTCGCGAGTTTGCACACTTGGGCATCACCGCAAACTCGATTGCTCCGGGCGTTGTCGACACCGACATCCGCGTTGGCAGCACTCCTGATAGAGAAAAGCAGCTATCTGAATCTGTCCCACTAGGGCGCCAGGCAAGCCCTGAGGAGATTGCAGCGCTATATGTCTGGCTGAGTAGCAAAGACGCAGGCTACATCACTGGAACAACTCAGTCCATCAACGGCGGATCCTACGTATCCTAAGCAACTTTTACCTATAGAAGGAGAATCATGACCAGCACACTACCTCCGGCGCAATCAATTGATTTGCGCGTATCCACTATCAAAGAAGCTGCCTACAACATCCGCATGGGAGTTCTCGAGCAGGGTGAGGCCCAGGGTGAGGGCTACGTTGGCCAGGGACTTGGATCCGCGGATATTCTCGCCGCAGTGTATAAAGACCAGCTTCGCTACAAATCAGAAGATCCAGAATGGGAGAATCGCGATCACTTTCTCTTGTCCATTGGCCACTACGCGCTTGCCCTGTACTCAGCCCTGGCAGAAGCACAGGTTATTCCACGCGAAGAGCTTTTGACCTATGCAGCTGATAACTCTCGTCTTCCAATGTCTGCCATGAGTACCTACACTCCAGGCGTAGAAATCGCTGGAGGTTCTCTTGGCCACGGACTGGGACTGGGCGTCGGTCGAGCACTTGGATTGCGTGCTCAAGGCCGTGATGATCAAAAAGTCTTCGTACTTTTCTCTGATGGCGAGCTTGATGAAGGATCAACCTGGGAAGCTGCCATGGCTGCATCTCATTGGAAACTCGGAAATCTTATCGCCATCGTAGATATGAATGGTCTCCAAGCGGATGGTCCCACTGCTGAAGTATTGAGCAACGAACCTCAAGAGGACCGCTGGACTGCCTTCGGTTGGCACACCCAACGCGTCAATGGAAATGATCCGCAAGCCTTACTAGAGGCATTTGATGCTGTATCGAACAGCGCAAACGTCACAGGTCAGCCACACATCATCATTTGTGACACCACCGTGGGCAAGGGCGTCCCCATGCTAGAAAGTCGCGAAAAGCTTCATTTCATGAAGATTGCCACAGATGAATGGAGCGTATGTAAAGAGCAGCTCACCGATGGATTCAAGAACGAGGAAAACTAACATGACCACTGCAACCCAAAAGGCTCCGCTGCGTTCAGCAGCCATGATCGCATCGATTGCAGATGCAGGCGTTCCCACTACCAAGGCTCCACTGGGTGCTGCCTTAAACAAAGTGGCAGAAATCGATCCACGCATTGTGGGTCTTAGTGCAGACTTAGCCAAATACACCGACATGCATATTTTCAGAGATAAATTCCCTGACCGCTTTTTCCAAATGGGAATGGCAGAGCAGTCGCTACTCATGGCAGCGGCCGGTATGGCTGAAGTTGGGCTTGTACCTTTCGCCTCCACCTATTCGGTTTTTGCTACTCGACGAGCCTATGACTTTTTGTGCCTCGACATCGCTGAGCCCAACATCAACGTCAATATCATGGCAGCTCTCCCAGGTCTTACCACTGGATACGGCCCATCTCACCAGGCCACCGAGGATATCAACATTCTTCGTGGCATTCCCAATCTAACCATCATTGATCCTTGTGATGCTGTTGATATTGAGCAAGCCGTTCCTCAACTGGTAGATATCCCTGGCCCTACCTACACCCGGCTTCTGCGAGGCGCCGTCCCTCGCATCCTCGATCAGTACGATTATCAGTTTGAGGTAGGTAAGGCCAAGGTTGTTCGTCCAGGCGATGACGCTCTACTAGTTTCTTCCGGATTAATGACAATGCGTGCACTTCTCGTTGCCGAGGAACTATCCAAACAAGGAATTGAAGTCTCCGTGCTGCACTGCGCAACCATCAAGCCATTTGATGAGGAAACGGTGGTCAGGGAAGTCAATACTGATCGCACCGTTTTCACGTTGGAAAACCACACTGTGATCGGTGGACTGTTCAGCTGCGTTGCAGAAGCACTGGCTAAGCAGGGCATTGGAAAGAAAATTCACCACATCGCACTTCCAGATGAGTTCCTTGCAGCGGGAGCCTTACCCACTCTGCACGATCGTTATGGCCTTTCAAAGGAAGCTGTCCTTAAACGAGTGCTACAAGAAATTAAGTAGCTTAATTTTCCCTCCGCACCCGACGTCATTCACGGCGTCGGGTTGTTTCTTTTCCAATGGACCGATCTTTCTCTTTAACCGGTGTCCACTGCAACGGACAAAGCATGTGAGCTAAAACTCTAACCATTGCCTTAATGTCCTTAGTAACAAATCAGTTGCTTTAGGGAAAGGCGGTGAACATGAGTAATTCACAGTTGTCTGCGATAGTGCAGTTGTTGATCACGGAGGGTGATTTCCTCCGGGCGGCACAAGTGGCGCAACATTTGGATGTTTCCACCAAGACTGTTTACCGCCTGATTGAAAGCGCTAAGAAGGATCCGGCGTTTAGCAACATTATTGAAAGCCAGCGTGGTTTGGGTTTTCGGATTGCGCCGGGTCGTTTTGAAGATGCTGTGGAGTTAACGCACCGCCCGAAGCCGTTTACGGAGCCGATGAAGAATGATTTCTCCACTCCGGAGGCAAGGCGTCGTTCGATTTTGGTGAAGTTGTTGCTTAATTCGCCAGCTCCGGTGAGTGTTGTGGATATTCTTGGTGAGTTTTTCATCAGTGAGTTCACGTTGCGTGCTGATGAGCCTCATTTAAGAAGTTGGTGCGATGGTTTCGGCCTAACCTTGTCTAGGAAATCTGCGACTATGTCGATTTCAGGTTCAGAGAAGTCGGTGCGGTTGGCGTTGTCGGATACGTTTTCTGCAGCTTCGGAGAAGCCTTTCCTGGCGGCTACCACTTTGGGTGATGAGCGCATCTTGGGCACGGTTGAAAAGGCTGTGTCGCATATTGAGGAAACTCTTAATGCCACGGTGCCACAGCCGTATCGGATGAATTTGGAGTCTCACCTTTATATTGTGTTGCTGCGTGCGCGCCGAGCTGCGGTTTTATCAAATTCTCTTGAGTTGGGTACAGGGCCTCATCCTGGTGCTCCGTTTGCGGAGGTTTCCTTCGAGGCGTTGAAGGAGCTGCAGAAGCTCAGCGGTTTGAATCTTCATATTTCTGAAGCTGAGTACATCCGCAGGTACTTGGTGTCCTCTAGAACCATCGGAACCCCAGAACCACAAGCAGAATCACAAGCAGAAAACCCCGACTCCGAGCACCACACCGAGGGTTTAACTGTCACTGATCGTTTCATTGAGCTGGTCGCAGGGAAAGTCGCTGGCCCGTTCCACACGGAGAAGCTGCGGCAGGATCTTGCTGATCACATCACACCGATGCTTAATCGTTTGCGGTTTGAGGTGGTGGTGAAAAATCCGCTGATCGCGCAGATCCAGAAGGAGTACCGCGATGTGTATTTAGCGGTCACGGCTGCTGCGCCGATCATCGCGGAGGAATTCAATTTGCCGCCGATCAGTGATCATGAATCCGGTTACATTTCGCTGTATTTCGCTCGCGAAAAGGAGACTCACCGGCGTCCGATCAAGACTGCGGTGATGTGTGCTTCTGGGTTTGGGGTGTCGGAGTTGCTTCGCGTGAAGTTGGAGAATCGTTTCCCTGACCTGCAGATTCAAGGTGTTTACAGCCTGGAGGACTACCCGGCGCGTATCCCCGATGACATTGAGCTAATCGTGTCCAGCGTCAGTGTTCCTCGCACGGAGTTGTCTGCGCATGTGATTTTGGTTGATTCGATGCTGACGAAGGAGAGTGAGCGCAATGTCCGCGACTCCATCCGCAAGCTTCGCTGATATCGATATCCAGGTTTTAAAAGATAAAAGCTTAAAAGAGCTTGTCGACGCCGCGGTGCGGTTTGATCCAACCTCCACCGAGGACATCCTTGAAAAAATTCAACATCGTGATCAAATAGGCAGCACTGAGGTTGCACCAGGATTTTTTATCCCACATGTGGTGACAGATTCAGTTCCCCGGATCCAGCTGGTCCTGGGAACTGAAGGTGAAGTCACTTGGCTTTTAGTTCTCATGCCGTCCAATGCAGTACCGGAAAGTAAACGGGCACTTTCACTTCTTATGCGTCAGTTGGCGTATGAGGAGGAAGTTTCCCGGATTCGATCCTTTAGCTCCACGGAGCAGTTTCAGCACTATCTTGCAGTAATCGAAAGGAGAGACCAATGAGCACTCCACAGACCATTTCTGAGCTCATCGATCCAGAGCTCGTGGAACTTCGCGCACCTTATGCCAACAAACTAGAGGTGTTTCATGCGGTGGCTAATCGCCTCGCGGAAAAAGGTGCAGTCAGTGATCCCGATGCTTTTGTCCGCGATATCCAATTCCGCGAAACCCAAGGTAAAACGGGCATTGGTAATTTGATCGCCATCCCTCATGCAAAGAGTTCCGCTGTAAATAACCCGTCAGTGTCGGTGGTTGTTTTAGATCAGGAAATTGAGTGGGAAACCCTCGACGATGCTGGTGTTCAGGGAATCATTTTGTTTGCAGTCAATGACCAACCCGAGGGTGCCCGTGAGCATCTTCGCTTGCTGAGTCTTTTTGCCCGCAAGCTTGCGCACAAAGAAATCACCGATGCACTCATCAACGCATCTTCCACAGACGACGTCGTCGCCGCTTTCGCTTAGTTTAAGTCTTTTAAGGAATCATCATGAACATTGTTGGAATCGCTGCTTGCACCATGGGCGTTGCTCACACATACATTGCTTCCGAGAAGTTGGAAGCTGCAGCTAAGGCTGCTGGCCACACCATTGCTGTGGAAACTCAGGGCACGATTGGTATTGAGAACAAGTTGCCTCAAGATGCTGTTGCCGCTGCAGATATTGTCATTTTGGCCATTGATATTGCGATTGCTGGCCGTGAGCGTTTTGAAGGAAAGCGCATCATTGAGGTCCCTACTGAAGTAGCTATTAAGTCTCCTAAGAAGTTGATCGCTAAGGCTGAAGAAGTTCACCAAGCTGATCAGGCTGCTCTGCGCTAAGGATGATGAGCTGACATGAAAGATTCACTTGTGACTGCGTGGCAGAAGATTGGTTTCAAAAATCATCTTCTCACCGCCATTTCTTATCTGATTCCAGTAGTTACTGGCGCTGGTTTCCTCATTGCGATCGGCATGGCTTTGGGTGGTTCTACCAGCGCTGATCTCACTGACGGTTCCTACACCGTGTGGGATGCCATGGCTGTGATGGGCGCTCAAGGACTTGGTCTTTTGGGCATGATCATCAGTACCGGTATCGCGTTTTCGATTGCGGCGAAGCCTGGTATCGCGCCGGGTCTTATCGTTGGTATGACTGCCATTGCGGTGGATGCTGGTTTTATCGGTGGTTTACTTGGTGGTTTCATCGCCGGTTTCATTACCTTGGGTGTGATTCGTTATCTCAAGGTTCCACAGTGGGCGCGTTCGCTCATGCCGTTGGTGATTGTCCCGCTGGTTGCCTCCTTCTTGGGTGGCATGATCATGGTGTACGTCATCGGTACCCCAATTCAGCTTCTGACCACCTGGTTAACTGAGTACCTTTCTTCCCTCGGCACTGCATCATTGCTGGCTTACGGCATTGTTATCGGTGTGCTGGCGGCTATTGATTACGGCGGACCAATCAACAAGACGGTCTTCGCCTTCACCCTTACCCTCCAGGCAGCAGGTGTAAACGAACCCATTACCGCACTGATCGTGGTGAACACTGCAACCCCATTGGGATTCTGTGCAGCACACTGGATCGCCAAATTGTTCCGCAAGCAGATCTACACCCCAGTTGAAAAAGAAACTTTGCCTTCTGCTTTCCCCATGGGCCTAATTTCCATCGTGGAGTCCGTGCTGCCAATCGTGCTTAATGACCTGGTGCGTTGTGTTCTTGCAACCGGAATTGGTGCCGCATTTGGTGGCGCTACCGCGATGATCCTAGGTGCAGATGCCACGGTGCCTTTCGGTGGATTCCTGGTGATGCCAACGCTGAGTACTCCATGGACGTTCCTGGTTGCAGTCTTGGTCAATGCCTTTGTCACAGGACTGGTGCTGGCTCTCCTTAAACGAGATGTGCGCAAGATTGAGCATGTCTTGGAAGTGGAAGAAGAAGATATCGACGACGCAGAAATCAAGATCCTTTAGGAAGGCTTCACATCATGAACGATATTCGAATCTCCCCATCACTGATGACCATGGATTTAGATAAATTCCAGGAGCAGCTTAGTTTCCTCAATTCCCGTGTCGATTCCTATCACATCGACATCATGGACGGACACTTTGTGCCAAATCTAGCGCTGTCACCATGGTTTATGGAGGAAGTACGGAAAGTCTCCGACCTGCCTCTTTCAGCCCACGTGATGGCCATTGACCCCACGTTTTGGACCAATGAACTGATCAAAGTACGCGCAGATGTTATTTGCTTACATGCCGAGGTACTCAACGGTTTAGCGTTTAGGCTCTCTGATCAAATCCATAACGCCGGCCTAGATTTCGGAGTTGTGCTCAACCCAGAAACTCCCGTGAGCACAATCCTGCCGTATCTGGATGAGGTGCAAAAAGTGACACTGATGACTGTCGATCCAGGCTTTGCCGGTCAGCGTTTTCTACCTGGTTCTTTAGACAAGGTAGGGGAGCTGCGTGCACTGCGTGAAGAGCGTGGCCTTACCTTCGATATTGAAATCGACGGCTCTTTCAACGAACAGTCCTTTGTCACCATGACTGATACAAAGGCAGATATCTACATCATCGGTCGCAGTGGTCTTTTTGGCATCGATGACTCCATCGAGGTGGCATGGGAGACCTTCGCCGACGGTTTAGCGAAGGCCACCGGACTTAACGCTTCCGGTACAGGGCTTTACGCTGGTACTTCGGCTCTGAGGTAACTAGTACTCCAAGGTTGCGGAAGATACCCTCATCAACCGATCCCAGGATCGTGGTGGTGTGGACATCGCAGCCTTGGAGATTTTTCAATTCATCCAGTGCACGGCGTGCAGTATCTGAGTTTGCCGCTGATACAGACAACGCGATCAGAACTTCATCGGTGTGCAAGCGCGGGTTCCTGGAACCCAAGTGCTGGGTCTTTAGCGTTTGGATTGGTTCAATGGACTCAGGCGAAAGCAGATCCACATTGGATTCAATACCAGCCAGTTCCTTCAAAGCATTCAGCACCATCGCTGCGGAGCATCCAAGCAGTTCCGATGTTTTACCTGTAACGAGGCGTCCATCATTGAGTTCAATGGCACAACCTGGTGCACCGGTTGCTTCTTCAACTTCCAAAGCGCGAGCCACCACTTTGCGATCTTCAACGGTGCAACCGGCCTTGCTCATGACTATGGCGATGCGCGCTGAAATCGTATCGTCGGATTCCTCGCGGCGCTCGTCGACAAGCGCTTTGAAGTAACGCCGAACAATTTCTTGGCGGGCGGCTTCCTGGCACACCGCGTCGTCGATAATTGCATGTCCCACCATGTTCACGCCCATATCGGTGGGCGATTTATAAGGCGATGAGCCCGACAGCATTTCCAACATGGTTTTCAGCAGCGGGAATACTTCCACGTCGCGGTTGTAGCTGGTGGCCTTGGTGTCATAGGCGGCGAGGTGGAATGGATCAATGATGTTGATATCATCAAGATCCGCGGTGGCAGCCTCATAAGCCAAGTTAACCGGGTGTTCCAGCGGGAGATTCCAAATGGGGAAAGTCTCAAACTTTGCGTAGCCGGACTTGATTCCACGCTGGTGGTCGCCATAAATCTGGCTCAGGCATGTTGCGAGCTTTCCAGAACCCGGCCCCGGCGCGGTGACAACAACCAGGTTGCGGCTGGTTTCCACATACTCATTGATGCCGAAACCATCCTCGCTGACAATGCGGCGCGCATCAGTAGGATAACCCGGAATCACACGGTGAGCAGCTACTTTAAGACCAAGGCGCTCAAGGCGTTGCTTGAAAGCCAACGCCTGATAATTATCATCCTCCAGCTGGGTGAGCACCACATGCTCTGCCAAAAAACCCAACTCGCGGAACACATCAATGAGGCGCAAAACATCTTCCTCATAAGAAATATCCAGATCAGCGCGGGTTTTCTTGCGCTCCAAATCCTTCGCGTTGATGGCGACAAGAATTTCTAGCTCATCTTTCAATTCAGTGAGCATCGCAATTTTGTTGTCCGGCGTAAATCCGGGAAGGACACGGGAGGCGTGCATGTCGTCGAAAAGCTTTCCGCCCATTTCCAGATACAGCTTGCCGCCGATCTGCTCGCGCCGTTCGTTGATGTGCTGCGACTGCATCTTGATATAAAGGTCGCGGTCGAATCCGGTGCGCATAGCGTCAACTCCCCAGTTGCTTCAGCTGAAATCTAACCCCTGAAACATTACCCGGACACCCCACAAAATGGGCAAGCCTCCAGGGAGTCGATTTAAGGGGCCGAGATTGCTGAGTTACCTCTTTCCTTAGTGCGGGGAAGTTAGGCCGTTAGAGACGATTTTAGAGGCGGTTAATTTCGGGGCCATTAGTACGTCAGTGACTGGTGTGATTCCTGGAAGGCTGTTGAAAGCCCGCAGGGCAAGGATCCACCACATCCGCCACGAAATCGCGATTCTGTGGTGGATTCGAGCACAATTGAGCCTTGGAACCGCAAGGATCTACCACAAATCACAAAATTTTAAGCATTTGTGGTGGATCCTAGCAAAGCTTCCCCACGCCACCCTTGCAACTGACTTTGAAGACGATAGCTGTGGGACTTGCGGGCGTAAGCCTCCCCCTGCAGACACAAAGAACCCTTCTTCTTATTTTCCTTCAGCCCCTAACGCAAAAGCGCTAACCCCCGGGCTGGTGGGGGTCAGCGCTTTAGATGCTTGTCGACGTCTTACTCTTGGATATTTCCATCTGCATCAACAATGTGTGCGCGGATGAACCACTGGAACTTCTCCAGCTCCGCTGCCTGTCCGATGTAGATGTCTTCAGTGACTGGATCCACTGGGCCAGCTGCTGCCATGGACTCACGAACACCGGTGAGCACCTTTGTGTACACACGGTTTAGATCGTTGAGGTGATCTTGGGTGTTGCCTGCATTGCGCTCGTATTGAAGTGGAGTGCGATCAGCAACGTGGCCTTCTGGGGTTCCGACTGGCTCGCCACCAAGAGTGGAGATGCGCTCTGCCACTGCATCAGCGTATGCGCGAACTAGTTCAACCTGTGGGTCGAGCATTTCGTGAACGGCGATGAAGTTAGGGCCGGTGACGTTCCAGTGCACGTGCTTCAGAATGAGGTGAAGATCGTTGTAGTCGGTGAGACGCTCCTGCAGTCCATCAATAAGCTGCTTTGCGTCATTTTCATTGATTCCGGGGACTGTGTAGTTACTCATAGCTCTCATTATAGCCACTAATAATTAATTGTCACCCATCGTTAGCCTAAGCTTATATATATGAGGAAAACCTACCCTAAGAAGCTTCATTTTCGCAGGCCACAGTTAGTTTTTTATTAAACTAACACCTCGGCTACTAGGGTTGGTAATTATGCCAGAAGGACATGTGATTCATCGACTCGCCGGGGAACTTAAAAAGACCTTCGGCGATACCATTTTGGAAGCCACGTCACCGCAGGGACGGTTTGCTGCCGAGGCGTCGATAATCAACGGACATCGCATTACTGTCTCCGAAGCTTTTGGCAAACACCTCTTCGTAGAATTCGATGCAGACCACCCAGAACATATTTTGTATATTCACCTGGGTCTTATCGGCACCTTGCTATTTGAACCAGCGCAAGAGACTCGGGGGCAGATTCGCCTGCATCTTTCCGATGGGGAAATCGCGGCTAATTTACGTGGCCCCCAGTGGTGCAGGCTGATCACCGATGCAGAGCGCACCCAAGCCATTGGAAAATTAGGAGCAGATCCCATTCGAGATGATGCTGACCCTGAACCAATCCGGATTAAGGTTCAACGCTCAGGACGCAGTATCGGTTCATTGTTGATGGATCAAAAACTTTTTGCCGGTGTGGGAAATATTTACCGCGCAGAGACACTGTTCCGCCTTGGAATTTCACCATTCACCATTGGGAAAGACATCACCACGGCACAGTTTCGGTCCATTTGGGCAGACCTTGTCGGACTAATGAAAGAGGGTGTTGTTGCTGGTCGTATCGATACTGTGCGCCCAGAACACACCCCGGAAGCAATGGGCAGGCCACCTCGAAAAGATGATCACGGCGGCGAGGTATATACCTACCGGCGCACTGGCCAAGAATGCTACATCTGCGGTGCGATCATCAAGGAACAAGTAATGGAAGGGCGCAATCTATTTTGGTGCCCAGACTGCCAACGCTAGACAGCACTAGACAGAATCAACATCAGCTGTAATGATGGCACTACACGTTTAAAAAGATCAAGGAGATGGCCGTGCGCTTTTATCAGCAACTACAACTGCTGCATAGACTTGCGCCGTCATACCTTAAAAACGTGGTGAACTTTTAAAAACGTACACGTTTACACCCTCCCGGCGCGCTTGAGCAGTCAGCAGCCGGGAGGGTTTTTTGTATCCGACTGAAACCGAATCAAAGGAATCTCTAATGAATCATGTAATTAATTTTGCTTCCCACCTGGAAGATGCAGCCTTGAAGCAAGCAGAAGCTACCGCCACCATGCCGTTTATTTACCCACACGTGGCTTTGATGCCTGATGCTCACTACGGATTGGGTTCATCGGTGGGCACTGTGTTCGGCACGAAAGGCGCGATCATTCCTGCAGCAGTGGGTGTGGATATAGGTTGCGGGATGATAGGGGTGTGTACCAATTACACGGCCGCCGACTTGGAGGGGCGTGATTTGGTTGTCCTTCGGGATTACATCGAGCGGGTGACTCCTTTGTCTCCTGGAAATTACAATTCTTCCACGTTGAAGGAGACGGCTAAGCCGAAAATCGCGGAGTTGGAGGAGCTTGCTGCACGCGATGGGGTGGATTTGTCTCATTCGCCGACATGGAAACGCCAGTTGGGTTCACTTGGTGGAGGCAATCACTTCATTGAGTTGTGCCTTGATGAGTTGGATCGGGTGTGGATGTTTTTGCATTCCGGTTCCCGCGGTGTGGGTAACAAAATTGCGCAGAAACACATCAAGATTGCCCAGGCAGCGTGCGCGGGCGAGGAACTTCCAGATAAGGATCTTGCGTACTTGACTGAAGGAACAAAAGAATTCGACTCTTATATTTCGGAACTGAACTGGGCGCAGCGTTTTGCGTTCCTCAACAGGGAAGAAATGATGGATAGGTTCGCACGGGAGCTGGAGTTTTTCGTCGAAAAGCAGCTTGAAGAGGTCGAGCGCATCAACTGCCACCATAATTACACGGTCCGGGAGGAGCACTACGGGCAGACCGTGTGGCTCACCCGTAAGGGTGCCGTGTTGGCGAATGAGGGCACGCCGGCGCTGATTCCAGGTTCGATGGGCACCGCGTCCTACGTGGTCAGCGGCAAGGGCAATGCCGAGGCACTTCGCTCGGCGCCGCATGGGGCTGGCAGGCGGATGTCGCGCAACCAAGCTAAAAAACGCTTTTCGACGGCCGACCTTGACTCACGTATGACCGGTATTGTCTACCGGCCGGGCAAGGAGTGGATCGATGAGATTCCCGATGCGTACAAAGACATCGATCAAGTCATGGAAGACGCTGCCGATTTGGTACAGATTCGCCACAAATTGCGCCAGATCGTCAACGTGAAAGGCACCTAAAATGCATTGGCGGTAGAGTGCTAACGGATACTTTGATTTAAGGAGCAAAAAGGGGCGTGAATGGTTCTTAAAATTCGCCATCTGCTTCTTAAGCGTTTCATTCCGCTGCTGCTGAGCGTCATGGTCATCTGCGGATTAGTGTTGGCGTGGTTTGTGTTCCCCTCCAAAGCTGAACCCAAAAAAGTTGATGTAGTGCTGGTCATTGCTGGTGCAAGCGATGGCCGACACGAATACGGTGCTCAACTAGTCGAAGATGGCTATGCCAGCAACTACGTGGTCTCCAACCCCAGTGGCTCCCGCGACAAAGTTGGATATGCCCACTGTGCTGGCAATAAGCGCCCCGAAGGTGCCACCAGCTACTGCATGGATCCCTACCCAGTGATTACTTCTGGCGAAGCCCGCACATTTAATGACCTCGCAAAAGAACACGGGTGGGAGAGTGCGCTGGTGGTGACCAGCCGCACTCATACTCAGCGCGTGCGCACCATGTTTGATCAGTGCTACACCGGCGAATCCACAGTGCTTAACGTCAATAGCCTTGGTCGTACTGGCCTATATAACGCAGTACTCCATGAAATAGGTGGCTACATCAAATTTTGGATCACCGCACCGTGCGCTGACATAAGCTAGCGCTGTTCTAGGTTCAGCAGCCACTGCTTGGCTTCCAAGCCACCGCGGTATCCGCCTAAAGCTCCATCAGAACGCAACACCCGATGGCAGGGAGCAAAGATAGGCAGAGGATTAGTGGCGCACGCACTTCCGACTGCACGCACCGCCCCTGTGTTGTCTAGTTCCACAGCGATCTGCTTGTATGTTTTGCTTTCCCCATACGGGATGGAGAGTAGGAATTCTTGAACTTTGCCACGGAAGCTCAGTAAGTTCTGATTCGGCCATTCAAGCGGGGTGGTAAATACTTTGCGTTGACCTGCGAAGTATTCTTTTAATTCAGATACTGCCTGCTCCAAAATGGCGTTGGTTCCAGGGGTGGATCCTACAGTGCAGGCTGCATAATTTTCATCAGAAAACGCCACATATGTCAGTCCGTGATCGCTTGCCACAAGTAGGAGTTCACCAATCGGGGAATCATAACGTAAGTGGACCATGTTAGACCCTCACTACGATTTTTCCGGAAGTTCTGCCTTGCTCAACAAGGCGATGTCCTTCCATAATATTGTCTGCATTTAGACCATCCAGCACGGTTGCTGTCACGGCTTCGAATTGTCCGCGGTCAACCATGTCTGCAATTTTGTTCAAAATCTTTCCCTGCTCACCCATGTCTGGGGTGTTAAACATTGCGCGGGTAAACATGAACTCCCAGTGCACAGCAATTGCTTTTTGCTTGAACGCACCCAAGTTTGGATCCACCGGGTCATCAATGAGCACCAAGTGAGATTGAGGCTTCATCAGCGTGGCAAGTTCCACTTCGCGTGAAGTAGTCCAAGAGCTGAACACATAATCCACATTTGAGATCTGCTCACTCAAGTCCTTGGAGTGGTCAATCACCTCATGAGCGCCAAGTTTTTTCACCCATTCTGCTGACTCCGGGCGAGATGCAGTTGCCACCACTTTCAAACCAGTCAGCGCACGAGCGATTTGAATGAGAGCCGACGGCACACCACCAGATCCGCCCAACACCAACAATGTTCCGGTAGAAGATTGGTTAGCTCCCAATCGGTCAAACAGTGATTCCCACGCAGTTAGAGCTACCAGTGGGAGAGCAGCGGCGTCTTGTGGCTCAAAATTTTTTGGCGCGTGTCCAACAAGCCGTTCATCTACTACTTGATACTGCGCATTACTACCAGGACGTTGATTGGAACCTGCATAAAACACTTTGTCACCAGGAGCAAAGAGTGATACCTGCGAACCCACAGTCTCCACAGTGCCTGCAGCATCAAAACCTAAAATTTTTGGATGTTTTTGTTTCCCGGCGCGCATACGCACCTTGGTATCAACGGGATTAATGGAGACGGCTTCAATTTTGACTAACAAATCATGCGGGCCAGGTGTAGGGCGATCTAGTTCTACATCAACCAAGAAATCTGGCTGATCAGAAGCGATGGAATCTAGCATTGCAACAGCAGACATAGTGGGGTCTGGGGTGTCAATTTGTGCGCTCATGCCCCCGATGTTAGCCCTTGAGTAGTTTTTATGCCGATATTTTTTAGCCTTTTTAGAACCGGCAGAATTTTACCCGACTCAAGCGTTGCTGCATGAAACATATGACCTAAATTAAGGCTAGGCTACACTCTCCTGATGTGGATAAAAAATTTCTAATACCTTTGTTGTGTTCAGCACTATTCCTTGGCGCATGTGGGGCTTCAAGCGATTCTGCATCACCTAACAGTTCTTCCATTGACACCACACTTGGAGCAGTGGAAGTTCCCGCCGAAATTAACTCGGTAGTCATCCTCGAGGGTCGTCGCGACCTAGACATCGCTCTTGCACTAGGTTTGCCCATTGTGGGATACCCCTACGAAGAGGCAAGTTCACTAGACCTTGAATCACCTATGGCAACACAGCTAGAAAAGGCGAAGCGCGATGGGGCAGAAGAAATTTTCGCCGCCGATGACATCAGCCTCGAAGCAATCGCTGCAGCAGACCCAGACCTCATCATCTCCAGACTCAGCGATATTGAACCAATTCAAAACGATTTGGAAGCCATCGCCCCAACTCTTCCCGTCGGCGAGCAAGATACTTCCACATGGCAAGAAGATCTCCGACTTGTTGCACAAGCAACAGGCACCGAAGAACGCGCGGAAGAATTGATCAAAGAATACGAATCTCGAATCGACGCACTTTCTAAAGAGTATGCAGATGTACTGGCCGATAACACTTTTGCACCAGTGAGCTTCGGTGGCGAAAGCTTTGAAACTCGACCCAATAGGCTTTTATCCACTGTCCTTCGCGATCTTGGAGCGCAGCCTTCACATGCTTTCCAAGCAGCCATCGACGGGAAAGAAACCGAGTACAGCCTAGAGCAGGTTCTTACAGGTTTTAGCGATGCTGATGGACTAATCATGCTGGTTAATAGCCCAGAAACGTGGCAGGAGCTCCAGGAAAATCAGCTGTACCAGCAGCTGCCATCAATTATTGAGGGGCATGTCGTGCGTTCAGATAAACAGACTCATGAAGGTGGCCCTTTAACTGCACTGCATTCATTAGATGTCATTGAGCAGTTGCTCCAAACCTTCCAATAAGGCGCAATGTGGCATAGACACCCATCCTGGCCTTCAGTTAAGTTGATAACTTAGCCAAAGATTCACCTTTTTGATCTGGCTGAAATACTTTCTTCAGACTACTGTTTTCCGAGACTTACTTGAACGATTAAGAAATGGTTCAGAAATAAGCCAGAACCAGCCAAGGTAGATGTTGTACTTACCCAAACAATCACTACCTGGCAGACTCTCAACTCAAAACAGCCCAATCAAAAAGGAAGGCCCGCAGCCATGAGCACTATTGCCGCGCCCGAAGCACGGTTTCCTGTTGTTCCTTTGACCGCCATGAGTTTCGCGGCGTTTGTTTATGTCACCTTTGAGATGTTCGCCGTTGGACTCATTAAACCAATGGCTAGCGATCTCGGCGTGGCAGAATCCAGCATCGGTCTTTTGATGACTGTGTACGCAAGCGTGGTTGCTGTGGTGACCATCCCCGTCATGATGTGGGTATCGCGGTTTAATAAACGCACCGTCTTCTTGATTACCTTGGCTTTTCTCGCCACAGGAATTGCTATTCAAGCACTGACGGTCAATTACGGCATGCTGGCGATCGGCCGCACCATCGCTGCATTAACCCACGGAGTTTTTTGGGCTTTGGTTGGCCCAATGGCAGCTCGGATGTCTCCTGGTCACACGGGACGAGCAGTAGGTGTGGTCTCTATCGGATCCACCATGGCGTTAGTTGTTGGATCTCCTCTGGCAACGTGGATTGGCGAACTCATTGGTTGGCGCCCTGCCACGTGGATTTTGGGAGCACTCACGCTGGCAGCAGTTGCTGTGCTCATTCCCACGGTCCCGTCGCTTCCTCCACTGCTTGAAGCTGAAGCTAAGTCCAAGGATAAAAAGGCTCTCCCTTGGGGGCTGATCTCCTTGGTCATCTTCCTCCTGCTTGCAGTCACCGGCGTTTTTGCTGCCTACACTTATCTGGGCCTCATCATTGCCGAAACAGCAGGGGATAGCTTTGTCTCCATCGGACTATTCGTCTTTGGTGCGCTTGGACTCATTGGTGTCACGGTGGCAACCCGCACTGTGGATCGCCGGATGCTGCGCGGAAGTGTTCACACCACCACCTTGTTTGTCATCGCTGCTATTTTCGGACAGATTGCGTTTGGTTTAGAAGGTACGTTGGCAGCGATCGTCATCTTCTTAGCTGTCACTGTTTTCGGTGGCGCTTATGGCGCGCTTCCAACCTTGGGCACCACCATTTTCCTTCATGCTGGCCGCGATAATCCTGACACGGCATCGTCTATTTACGTCGTTACCTACCAAGTGGGTATTGCTTCAGGCGCAGCGTTGGGGGCGATGGCTGTTGACGCCAACTGGACCGCAGGCGCACTGTGGATCATGGCCGGTTTGTCGCTTGCCTCCACGTTGGTTTTGGCGCTGTGGTCGCGTCCGCTACTGAAATAAACAGCCCTCAAATCCACACTTCGCAAACAATTAAATTCATCACAAAATACCCCTGCACAAAATTAGCAATAAAGGTCAGGGGTATTTTACAAATGTTCACATTGCGGAGTTTTTGTTGAGCTACAGATTTGGCTAGTGTTTTTGTTCCAGAACCTTTAACCAGGTTTCAGCTTTCCACAAAACACCGATTAACAAGGCAAAATGATATGACCATCGACCTGCAACGCTCCACCCAAAACCTCACCCATGAGGAAATCTTCGAAGCACACGAGGGCGGAAAACTCTCCATTAATTCCACCCGCCCGTTGCGCGATATGCGTGATCTCTCCCTTGCCTACACCCCAGGTGTGGCCAAGGTCTGCGAAGCCATCAAGGAAGATCCAGAAGTTGCACGCACCCACACCGGAGTAGGAAACACCGTTGCAGTCATCTCCGATGGCACCGCAGTCCTCGGGCTTGGCGATATCGGACCACAAGCCTCCCTTCCCGTCATGGAAGGCAAAGCACAGCTGTTTAGCTCCTTCGCGGGTCTAAAAGCTATCCCAATCGTTTTGGATGTCCACGACGTTGACGCTTTGGTTGAAACCATCGCAGCCATCGCACCGTCCTTCGGCGCCATCAACCTGGAAGATATCTCCGCACCTCGCTGCTTTGAAGTTGAGCGCCGTCTCATCGAGCGCCTTGATATCCCAGTCATGCACGATGACCAGCACGGCACCGCCGTGGTTATCCTCGCAGCGCTGCGCAACTCCCTCAAGCTGCTTGATCGTAAGATCGAAGACCTCAAGATCGTTATTTCTGGCGCTGGTGCTGCTGGTGTCGCAGCCGTCGATATGCTGACCAATGCTGGCGCAACCGACATCGTGGTTCTTGACTCCCGAGGCATCCTCCACAACAGCCGCGAGGACCTTTCCCCTGTTAAGGCAGCACTTGCCGAAAAGACCAACCCACGCGGAATCAGCGGTGGCATCAACGAAGCCTTCACCGACGCAGACCTATTCATCGGCGTTTCTGGCGGCAATATCGGCGAAGAAGCCCTCAAGCTGATGGCTCCACAGCCAATCCTGTTCACCCTGGCAAACCCAACCCCGGAAATCGATCCTGAGCTGTCCCAGAAGTACGGCGCTATCGTTGCCACCGGCCGTTCTGACCTGCCAAACCAGATCAACAACGTGCTTGCATTCCCCGGCATTTTCGCTGGTGCCCTCGCAGCCAAGGCCAAGAAAATCACCCCCGAGATGAAGCTCGCTGCCGCCGAAGCAATCGCCGCCATCGCAGCCGAGGACCTCGAGGTCGGACGCATCGTGCCTACCGCGCTGGATCCCCGCGTCGCCCCAGCAGTCAAGGCAGCTGTCCAGGCCGCCGCCGAAGCGCAAAACGCTTAAAGATTTTGCTTATCGACGCCTCCCTCCACCTCAAAGGCGTCAATCAAAATAACACTGCCATTGGATAAGACGCAGCACCGCTCCAACGAGTTCAGGGCGACTTCTTAACAGGCGACTTCACGTGGTCGACTTCCCTCGGCTGAGGGCTGATTTCCTAGCGAAGTCGCCACCGTGAAGTCGAACTATAGAACTTCTGAAGCTACACCTTGGAATTAACCCGACTTGGGTCAAATTAGTGCTGTTTACCCCGTGTGGATTTAGGCGTTCGTGCACTTGACGACATAAGACCAAACCAGGAGACCCAGAAATCACGTTTTCGACGTTTGTGGGTCTCCTGGTTTGGTGTATCGCGTTCAATACCAAACTCAGAGACCCAACATTTAAGTTTTTGAAGATTCTGGGTCTCCTGGTTTGGTCGCTCTCACGTTTTGGTGCGACACCTGAAAAGTCATACCTCCCCAGAAGCGCTTTTAAGGGGTTTTCAAGGTCGAGCGCATACCAAAACTCATCCAAAAACCCGAGGCTTTAAACAAGCGATAAACGCCTATCGCTAAATTTCCTGGCAAACTTACACCGTAATAAATTGCGCGTTAGTCGGGTTTCAAGTGGTATGCGCCGAAGTGCTGTTACTGGAAAGTTCGTAGTCTCTGGCAAAAGCGGCAGGGCTTCGAAAGGCTAGACCAATTTGAGGTAGAGGGCGTCGAAAAGCTCTCTTGCCTTGGCGTAATGGTGCGCAAAGCGCGGCTGATGCGTGGTGCCAAATGGTGGCGTGGCGCGTGTGCCGCCTGGTTCGAGCTGCTCAAGTGCGATAAGTGCGGTGCCGCGGAGGGTGGCGCGCTTCATTTCCAGTGGGATGACTGGGGTGTCGAGGGCATCGGACAGCATCGCAAGAAACTCTGGGTGGTCAGTGGAGACTCGACCTGATGCGATAACACGCTCTGGTGCTGCGCCGGCCTTTTCCATGTGTTCCCATACGCGCTGGTAGGAAAGAGCTAGAGCTTCAAAGACGCCGCGCCACATATGTTCGGGGCCAGTTTGCTCCTGAACATTGGTGATTGTGGCTTGTGCGGAGGCAGCCCACCCAATCGAGCGTTCACCAGAGAAAAACGGCAGCACAGCTGGAGTGCCTTCGAAGGGTTCACGGATTAACACTTCATCGAGGTTTTCAGGCTTGACGATGGTGCGTTCCAACCAAGTGACGGCACGGCCAACATCATTGAGTGCGCCACCGACAATGCACTGATCATGAGAAACGCGATAGCACCACAAACCAGAAGGGATCTGTTCCGGAACGCTAGGAAGAATCACGCGCATGGCACCTGAAGTAGCTGCGGCCACTGCGACGGTTTTGGAATCTACAGCACCGGGGCCAATGTTGGATGGCCAGCCGTCTGGAATGGCGTGGAACCAGGGGATTTCTTCCAAGTGTTTCCATTTTTTGTGGGAAACTTGTGCGTCTGTGGCGGGCTCGTCAGGGTTGCGGATTTCACCGAATAGGGCAGGGTCAACGCCGATGTGCTCTAGAATTGGCAGATAAAGTTCACCGGTGTGGGCATCTAAAATGCCACTCCACGCAGCTATCGACGTAGCCATTCCGGTGATGCCCGCAAGTTTGAAATACACATACTCACCGATGGTCATCACGTACTTAGCTTGGTTGAATTCCTCCGGGAACTCCGTTTTCAGCCACAGCAGCCTCGATGGGTGATAAGAGGTGTGTAGACGAACGCCGGTGCGGCCATGGTAGGCCTCCTCATCGATCTCTGCGCGCAGCTGTTCTACATATTGCGCAGAACGGGAATCCGCGTACGTAATGCACGGGGTGAGAGCATTGCCTTCGGCGTCTACAAGAATCAGTGAAGAAGCGAAAGAATCAAGCGCAACAGCTTTGATTTGATCCTTAATCTTATGATCTTCAGCTGCTTTAAGAATGCCGTTTATCACTTCAGTGATCTCTGAAACCACCTGATCAGCATCGATGGTAGACACACCTTCACCTGTGGTGAATTCATGGGATTCGCGCTGCTTAGTGCCCTTGATTGGGCAGCCGGAGGCATCATAGAGACCACCACGAGATGCAGTGGAGCCAATATCCATGGCAAGAACATAAGGTCCACGTGAATCATCGAAAGGGATGGACATTGTTGGAATTGATCCCATGAAGCTTCCTTTAAAGGTCTGACTAATACTGAGCTTCTTTCAAGGATATAGCCTGATCACCCCGACCATGCATAAGCTTAAGCACTATATTGAGCTGATCCTAGATCGACTACTTTTTCAGGATCACCCAACCTGGGTCCTAAAGCCACCAAAACTACAAACACCACAGCTAAAATTAGGGCAAGCCAGACCCACACTTTGAAAAAGCGCACACCAAAAATCTTTGCGATCACTGCTCCTGCGGCAGCGCCAAGGGTGTTTAAAATAATGTCGTCGATATCGCTGTAGCCCAGCATGAATACGTACTGGGATACTTCGATGAGAAGACTAAAAGCTGCACCAAACACCGTTGTTTTCAGGACAGCATTCTTGTGCCAAGACCTCGTTCGTGCGGTTTTTAGGAGCGCATAAAGAAGCACACCGAACGGCACGAAAAATGCGAAATTTCCGCCATAACCAAATAGCGGAGAAAACCACGAGGCAGATTCACTGAAATCATTAAACGGAACAAAAGACACCGAACGATTCCTATGAGCTTCCGGCACCCACAGCAAACCGATGACAAAGAATGATTTCAACATCGTCAGCGAAACCATCACCGCGCTATAGGCAACCAACGCAATGGAAATCACCGGGGCAGAAGGAGCCTTCATGCGGTCAGATCAGCCTCCAAAACTTGAGTACAACATCATCGCCATGACAGCTAAAGAACCCGCCATGATCAAACCACTAATTTTCTTCAAAGACTTCGGCGATATTAACGCAGCCACCGATGCACCAATTAGGCCACCAATCGTATTACATAGCAGGTCATCAATATCTGAATAACCAATGGCAAACACCCACTGCAACACCTCAATGCTCAAGCTAATAACACCAGCAAACAACACTGTTTCTACGAAAGGGAAGCGGTGCTCCATTTTTCGCAGCATTCTGTACAAGAAGAAACCCAAGGGCATAAAAAGCCCAATATTTCCAAAGGTGTTGGTCCATGGCGCCCACCACACCGAAGGATTTTCAAAACCATTAAACAGCTCTAAATCAATCGACCTATACTGGTGGGCTTCTGGATTCCACAGGCCACCCAACGACAACCTGTTCTTCATCAAGGTCATCATCACAAGCAGCAGAGCGTATACGCCAAAAGAAAGTGCAAACAGCAAAGAAGAAGCATCAAAGCTCTTTTTCACTGCGGTTTCCTTCTTAGACGAGGCGTAAGTAGTAGACATGAGGCTCCACCCTAAGGTGAAGCCCTGTGCATTCACTGTTAGGTTTCCTTAAAAATTCTACTGATACCCAAAGACAGTGGGGTTTTTCGTCGAAAAGCAAGCTGCTAGCGCAATGGATCGAAGGGCTTGATGATCGCATTGGTGTTGCCCGTAGCCATCATCTCCGCCAAATACTTACCAGTCGCCGGGCCCAGCACAATGCCCCACATGCCATGACCACCGGCAACGTAAATATTCTTAGCCTTCGTCTGCCCAATCAGCGGACGCCCATCCGGGGTGACCGGGCGGGAACCCACCCACTCATCCTGACGATCCTCAAAATCAATACCCCTCATCACGCGCTTCGCCTGCGACACAATTGCATCAACCCGGCGCGGCTGAAACGGCTCATCAGGACCTCGGAACTCCATGGTGCCCGCGATGCGGAACCTACCCTGATACGGCGTGCACGCCATGCGGTGATGGGGAAGATACACAGAATGCTTAGCAGGAATATCCGTTGCTACCGAGAAAGAATAACCCCGACCAGCCTGAACCAGAGTTTTCACCCCATACTCACGCGTTAAACCTGGCAACCATGCACCCGTTGCCACAACAACCTTATCGGCTTCCTCACGGCTACCATCCGCCAAGATAACCGCTGGACGATCCCCCTTCGCCACGTGCACAACCTCCGCGCCAGCCCGGATAGTTCCACCCCGCTTCACCACTGCATCCGCCAACGATTGCACATACGGACCCGGCTCAATGAAACGCTGCCCCTCCAAGCGATACGCCACCTGGATTTCCTCATTCAACATCGGTGCAAGCTCTTGAGGATTATCCAAACGAGTCATTTCCACCGACTGGCCATGCCTGATCACACCATCAATTTCCTTGATGAACCCAGCCGACTGGCTTTCATCCTCAAAACCAATAACAAATGGGCCTTCGTGGGTAAGCCCTTCAACACCACCAATAGACAGCTCATCAAACGCCTCAAGCGCGACCTTATCAATCGCCGTGAGATCCGCCATCGTGGAATCCCACTTAGTTTGAAACGCTTGCGCCATGAACTTCGCCAAAAACAGCCACAACTTGGGATCCACCCTCAGCGGCATATGCATCGGCGAAACCGGATTAAACAACTCCTTTGGGCCATAAGTCCACAACCCCGGCTCCGACAAAGGAATCGTCTTCGCCGGCGCTAACCAACCAGCATTTCCCCATGACGACCCCGCGGCAACACCATCCCGATCCAGGACAGTCACCTCAAACCCGCGCTCCTGCAAGTGCCAAGCGGTGGATAACCCCACCATTCCAGCTCCAACAACAATGACTTTTCCAGACGAACTCATGAAACCCTCCTGAATGTGGGGTGGACTCCTAGTGCCCCCAGTATCCATGAGTCTGGATGCAAATGCTGTGGCTTCTTGTTTCTGGGGTAAAAGGTGGGGTGCTGGGTGGCTCAGGTGCTGGGTGGCTCAGGTGCTGGGTGGCTCAGGTGCTGGCTACTTTTTGCGGCCTTTAAGCACCATCCAACTTGCAAACGCAGCAAACACCACAATCAACGCCACAATGGTTCCAGCAATCAGAGGGGAAAAACCGCTCTCATTATCCTCAGATTCCGCTGCCTGATCGGACTCATTTGGTTGCTCGCTAGGACTTGAAGACTCTGAAGAACCTGCCGATACTTCATCAAACACTGGACCTGGCTCTGCATCACCATAGGCATCTGCCACCAGTCGGTACCGAACAGGTGCCGATTGACGATCACTTGCATCCCTCGTGGTGCCACCGCTGAAGTCGTTGTAGTGAACAGCCAGGTAGTAGTCACCTTCTAAGGTGAAAACGCTCGTTGCATTATTCGTTGATCCGAAACCTCCATCATTTGAAAACATATTCAAATACGTCAATGGAGAAGGAGCTTCGAAGTATTCACCAGCATTTTCCCTAATTGGAACATCGGTCCATAGATCAACACCCGCAGCCTGTCGGGTTGGAGAGAACACCGCAACACCTAGTTTATCGGTCACATTGGCATCATCAGGCGCAGTGTTTTCAACGACTTCGGCATAACCATGCAGCTGCTGACCTGTTGCCATAGGAAGACGATAAATATGGTTTTCACCTGGAACAATCTCAGCTTCAATGCCTTCACCCGGAGTGAGCTCTGGAGCATTACTAAACCATGATCCTCCAGTTAAAGGCTCCCAGGAATCTACGGTCGCAACATCAATATCTGGAATATCTCGTACTTGATCACCGAGAGGCAAATCTGAGGTGTCAGCGTGCGTTAGTCGCTTGACGACGATTTCTACCGGCAGCTCCTCATTCCACTGGAATGGCTCGCTACGGGTGACAGCCAAGGTCAGTTCATCAGTATCACACTCAGTGCCAATCACATCAGATTCAACATTTGCGACTAGAGGCTTCGCAAGTACGTTGTCCAGAATGGAATCTCCACCGATTTTTCGATGGCACGTCTCTGCCTGATCTCCACCGTATTGAAGCTCATTTTTGACACTCAAATAGTCACCACCAGAGCCCACCGTCACGGGTGCTATATAGCTTGTGGTGACCTGTACTCGTTCATAATCTGCGACGGGAATCGACCAGTACTGAGTAACCTCACCATCTTTATTTTCAAGCGCGGGAAGGTTCGCTTGGAACATTTTCACATCATCTGGAATCTGCGTGGGTTCTGTCTGAACGTCATTGCCATCTAATTGCTCCAGATCGGATTCATATCCGACTGCTGTGCGAGTAGCTGCGCGCTTGAGCTCAGCAACCAAAGAGTCTGCATCACTGGCATCTGCATAGGTACCATTACCAGCCTGGGCAATGCATTCCAGTTCCGCTCGAGCAGATTCATCCACGTTGAACCCCACGGTGTTTATCACCAGATCAACACCCTGATCAGCTAGTTCTTGGGCAACTTCACACACTGGTGGTGGGGTACAGGTGGCAATGCCATCAGATACCAAAACGATAGTTCCAGACTCACCTTCTGGTAATTCAGCTGCCGCTGCTTTGAGCGAATCCCCAATGGGTGTGTAACCGCGAGGTTGGAGCCCATCAATATGATCTTTTAGCTGATCTGGCTGACCGCTGGTTGGCCCGCGTACCACCGAAATATCCTGACAACCGGCTTCATATTCTTCGGGAGTTTCGCCGGTATTTCCGCCGTAGGTCACAAGACCTAAATCAAGGGTTCCTGCGAGCTCATCAATGAACTGGTTAGCTGCTTCTTTGGCTGCATCAGAGCGACTTTGGCCACCAGCATCTTCGGTGACCATCGACCCTGAGCTGTCCAGCACCATCATGGTGGGCACACCACGGGAAACAGATTGTGTAGTTGGGGATTCTGTTTGGGCCTGTGCTGATGACACTGGGGTGCTTAAGGTAAAAAGGAGAAAACTTGTTATTAATGCAAGGAAGGTTTTATGCCTTCGGTTGGGAAATCGTCTGGCAGGTTTTCTAAAGGACTGTCCGGCTAGTTGAACCATGAATACTCGCTTAGTCGTCAGGCAGAAACGTGGTAGACCATCAATGCTCCATTAGAGGAATGAACAGAAATTCCGCATAAATAAACATTGGTTCCCCAAATTAACAGCATTTCAAAGAGAGTGAATCCTTAGTTCACAACTTTTTCGCAACAATTACCTTGCCGGGTATTAGAGGAGTATTAGAGCAGGCATTAGGGCGGGCATGAGGGCGGGCAATAGAAAACCCCGCCTGTATCTGTTGATACAAACGGGGAATTTTAAAAAAGTTGCAGATTAGAAGCGTGGGAGCTGCAGGTTGATGCCAGCTTGTGCAGCAGCCTGCTCGATTGCTGAGAAGTTAGCGTATGCCAGGCCCCAAGCAGCAACTGCGGTTGCAGCGATGGTGTAGCCATACCATGCAGAACCGAATGGGGTTACCTCTTCGAAGTCCTTGGAGGAGCCCCAGATGTTGCGCTCGTACTCATTAGCCTCAAATGCATCTCCAACCTGAGAAGATGCGGAAGAGCCGGTGGAGCCAACGGAGGACTCATCGGCAATAGCTGGAGCAGCGGTCAAAGCGAGAGCACCCGCGGTGAGCAGAGCGACAGAAGCGGTACGAAGTTTACGCATGAGAAATTCCTTTAAGTTGATTGTCAGATACCCACGTGAAGAATAGCAGTATTCCTTTCTCTTGGCATGGTAATTGAAGAAAGTACCCCTTTTATGGGAGGTCGGCAGTGAAATTAACTTCCCCGCCTTGCGATCTGACTATTGGAAGCAACGTAATCTGCCCCACATTTACTTGATATGGGAACTATTTGGGTCATGGTGAGGGTTATACAGAGTATGACTACAGTTACCCAGAACGTACTGGCACTTGATGAAGACGCACAGAACCTCCTGTTCCGTGAGGCTCGCACTGCAAACGCTTTCACCGATGAACCCATCTCTGATGAGCAAATCCAGGCAATTTTTGACCTAGTCAAGTGGGCACCAACCTCCATGAACTCACAGCCTCTGCGCGTTGTGATCCTTCGTTCCGAAGAGGCCAAAGCCCGCCTCGTTCCATTGATGGCTGAAGGCAACCAGGCGAAAGTTGCGGCAGCTCCAGCCGTAGCGCTGCTTGCAGCGGATGTTGATTTCCATGAGGAAATGCCAAAGCTTTTCCCACCATTCCCAGGTGCTCGCGACATGTTCGATGCAGATGAAGCCTCACGTGCTTCCACTGCAGAGCTCAACGCTGGTCTCCAGATTGGTTACGTCATCATCGGCATCCGTGCTGCCGGCCTTGCAGCTGGACCAATGACTGGCATGGACGCAGAAGCTATTTCCAAGGAGTTCTTCCCAGACGGTCGCCACCGCGTTTTGGTAGCAATCAACATGGGCAAGCCTGCAGAAAACGCTTGGTACGATCGCTTGCCTCGTCTCGAGCTCGATGAAGTAATCGAGACCCTCTAAGATCCACTGAATTCGATTCCAAAATGCCCTGGCCGGGAAATGCATACTGGCCAGGGTATTTTTATACGTTTGTTCGAAAACCGACAAGTGATGTCTCACGGTTATGCAAAACTACGTCCATACTTTAATTGGTTTTAAAGAATGGACTCCCGGTGAATCGCACTTTACGTAAATACGGATGGCTTGTTGCTGTTATCCAAGAAAACCCAATGCCGTGGTTTAATGACGGCGAGGTGGATTGCATCACCTATGTCAATGATTTTTCGTGGAAAGCTCTTGATCTAGTGCCGAATGCTCCCATACTGGAGCGCCGTGACACCATGTCTGCGTTAGAAAACCAGCACCTACCAGTGGCTGATTTAGCCGAAGCCTTAAGGCATATTCGGGTGTTTAAATGCGCCGATGTAGATGAACAAGAATTAGTCCTCGCCTGGGATAGTGTTCGAACAAAATCAGCAGTTGAGAAAATCGAATCATTCAAATACTCGGACATAGCCGAAAAATATCCGTACGCATTCCTACCCGAATTAGTGTTTGAAGAACCTCGAGGAATTTTTGATTTTGAGCTGGAGGGATACACCCTCAAAGTAGGACAAAGCACGTTATCTGTTCCGTGGGAAATGGTCTATCTGGGCTATGTCCCACGAGGTCTGAAAAATTTTGGTGAATTAATGGACGCAGATGCCGGAGTGCTGCTGGAGGACGCGGTTCTAAAACCTCGGGAACTAATTTTTAAGATTCATGATTACCACGGCGACAACCCCTGGGTAAGAAAAGAAACCCTAGATTTCATGCTGGCAATAGCCACTGAAAACGGGTGGTTTCAAGCACTTAATCCAACGTTGAATCCCCTTTTGGCTTTTGATCTTATTTCTCGAATGCCCGATTTTCACATTGAGGATAGTTTCCACCCACACCCCATCAATCAGTCCTGGCAGAAACTTCAAAAAATTGCCAAAGCAGTGGAATCATGCGAAATACATCAATACTGCATGGACACATTAGAGCGGTACTATCGCAAAGCTGGAATGGTTGATCCTCCACAACAGTCAGACCAACCCGATCAACCCGATCAACCCGATCAAGTTGAACAAACCGACGAGGTTAGCAACTAAAAAAACCGCACGTGCACTGGAGCTTAACTCACCAGCGTGCACGTGCGGTTTTAACAACCCAAAAGGTTTATTTCACCACTAGGTTAACCATGCGTCCTGGAACAACGATCTGCTTGATCAGGTTCTTACCGGAGATTTGTTCCTGCACTTTCTCGTCGGCAAGCGCTGCTTCAATGACCTGCTCCTGGGTGGCGTCGGCTGCAACGGTGATGCGGCCGCGTACCTTGCCGTTGACCTGTACTGGCAGTTCGATTTCGTCGTCGACAAGCCATTTTTCCTCAAAGGTGGGGAATGGTTCGTAGGTGACGGTGTCGTCGTGGCCAAGTTTCTTCCACAGTTCCTCCGCGATGTGCGGTGCGATGGGGGAGACCATGATGATCAGTGGTACAACTGCGTCGGCTGGAATGGTGTTGGGGTAGGTCTTGGTCAGGTAGTTGACGTATTCGATGAGTTTTGCAACCACGGTATTGACGCGCAGGTTGGTGTAGTCATCACGGACACCTGCGATGGTGCGGTGGAGCTGCTTGTTGTCATCGTCGGTGAGTGCTTCATCGCGGGTGAGCACTTCGCCGGTGTTTTCATCAACAATCAAACGCCACATGCGCTGGAGGAAGCGCTGCGCACCCACAACGTCCTTGGTGGCCCATGGACGGGAGGTGTCCAAAGGTCCCATGGCCATTTCGTAAACGCGTAGGGTATCGGCACCGAAGTTGTTGCAGATATCGTCCGGCGCAACGGCGTTTTTCAGGGACTTGCCCATCTTGCCGTATTCCTGGTTGACTTCTTCGCCCTGGTAGAAGAATTTTCCATCCTTCTCTTCAACCTCATCAGCAGGTACGTAGACGCCACGGGAATCGGTGTAGGCAAATGCCTGGATGTACCCCTGGTTGTACAGGCGTCGGTATGGCTCCTTGGAGGTAACGTGGCCGAGGTCGAAGAGGACCTTGTGCCAGAAGCGTGCGTAGAGCAGGTGCAAAACTGCGTGCTCAACACCACCGACGTAGAGGTCTACGCCGCCTGGATCGTTTGGTCCGTGGGTTTCTGGGCGTGGGCCTGTCCAGTAGCGTTCGTTGTCGATGTTGCAGAATTGCTCGTCGTTGCTTGGATCGACGTAGCGCAGCTGGTACCAGGAGGAACCTGCCCACTGTGGCATGACGTTGGTGTCACGGGTGTACTTCTTCTTGCCGTCACCAAGGTCAAGCTCAACCTCAACCCATTCACGAGCCTTTGCCAGTGGTGGGGAAGGCTCAGAATCTGCATCTTCTGGGTCGAAGGAGACAGGTTTGTAGTCTTCTACCTCTGGCAGCTCGACGGGAAGCATGGATTCAGGCAGCGCGTGGGCTTGGCCGTTTTCGTCGTAGACGATTGGGAATGGCTCGCCCCAGTAACGCTGGCGGGCAAAGAGCCAATCGCGCAGCTTGTATTGGATGGTGCCGCGTCCAAGTTCTTTTTCTTCCAGCCATTCGATGGTCTGGGCAACGGCATCGTCCTTGGCTAGACCATTGATGTCTAGGCCGTTATCATTTGCGGAGTTAACGGCCTCACCAGATTCGGTGAATGCAGCTTCAGCGATGTTGCCACCTGCCACAACTTCCTTGATGGGCAGACCCAACACGGTGGCGAATTCATAGTCGCGATCGTCGTGAGCTGGAACAGCCATGATGGCACCAGTTCCGTAGCCGGTCAGAACGTAGTCAGCGATAAATACTGGAATTTGGTCGCCGTTGACTGGGTTGGTTGCGTAAACACCTAAGAAAACACCGGTTTTTTCCTTGTTTTCTTGGCGCTCCAAATCAGATTTCGCAGCAATGGAAGCACGGTACGCAGCGACAGCCTCAGCTGGCGTTGCCTGGCCATTGGTCCAGCGGGCATCAACTCCTTCGTAGGAACCAGCCTTTTCAAGGAATACGTCAACCAGCTCATGCTCGGGCGCAAGCACCATGTATGTTGCGCCAAACAAGGTATCCGGACGGGTGGTAAACACCGTGATGGTTTCACCTTCTGCGGTGAAATCAACCTCAGCACCGCGTGAACGGCCAATCCAGTTACGCTGCATGGACTTAACCTTCTCAGTCCAATCAAGCAGCTCTAGATCATCAATCAGACGATCCGAGTACGCGGTAATGCGCATCATCCACTGCGACAAATTCTTGCGGAAAACAGGGAAATTACCGCGCTCGGAACGGCCGTCCGCGGTCACTTCCTCGTTGGCCAACACGGTGCCCAAGCCTGGGCACCAATTCACGGTGGAGTTCGAGCGATAAACAAGGCGGTAGTCATCCACCGCTTTTTGCTTTTCGACGTCTCCCAGCTCGTTATAATCCGCCCCGTCCTTAGTTTTCAGCTCGCCAGACTCCAGCAGCGGAATCAACTCACTAATTGGGCGGGCTTTTTGCTGCTCTGCATCAAACCACGAATTAAAAATCTGCAGGAAGATCCACTGTGTCCACTTATAAAACTCAGGATCAGTGGTGGCTACAGAACGGCGCGCATCATGCCCAAGACCCAGTGCACCCAACTGGCGCTTCATGTTTTCAATATTCGCCATGGTGGTGGTACGAGGATGCGTACCAGTTTGGATTGCATACTGCTCCGCTGGAAGACCAAAGGCGTCATAGCCCAAGGTGTGCAAAACGTTCTTGCCCAACATGCGGTTGTAGCGGGCGAAAACATCAGTAGCAATGTAGCCAAGTGGGTGGCCTACGTGCAGACCAGCTCCTGAGGGGTACGGGAACATATCCTGGACAAACAGCTTGTCCTCCGGAAGTGCTTTACCGTCCGCAGGCGCTAAATCACCCACCGGGTTAGGTGCGTTAAACGTGCCATTTTCAGTCCAGTAATTCTGCCACTCACCCTCAATCTTGTTGGCGAGTTCCGGGGTATAACGGAACGCCAGGGGAGTGGTGCCTTCGCTCGGATTAGTCATGGTTAAACAGTGTAGTAGGTACACGGGACATCTCATGTGTGGAGGGCAATTCTTCTGCTTTTACATGCCCTTGAATAAGCCTTTGTCCGCTAGATAGACTAGTGAAATAATGTGGAAACCACTGCTCATCGCCATCGGCCTACTCAGTCTTATCTGCGGAGCGATCGGTGTTGTCCTGCCAGTGATTCCTACAACACCATTTTTGTTGTTGAGCGCCTTTTGCTTCGCGCGCAGCTCCGAGAAATTGCACAATTACCTGGTCTCGCACCGAATTTTCGGTGAGTATATTTCCAATTATTACAACCATGCGATGACGCCGCAGCATAAATTCCGCACACTGTTGATGTTGTGGTGCGGAATTATTCTTTCTTGCGTTCTCATCGGGGCGACTGTTCCGTGGATTGTTTTGCCAATTATTGCCACCTGCGTGAGCATCCACATCATTCGTTTAAAACCCCGACCAGATGCCACACCTACAGCAACTACTGTGAACGCTCCTGTAGAGGATTCAACCTCCGAGCCACGTTTTGCTGACGATCATAGGGCTTGATCGCTTCCAACAGTGTCCGTGTATCTAAATACGTCACGGAAAGGTCATAGTGAGCCTGCAAGTTCAGCCAGAACTGCGGATCAGGACCTAAATATGCCGCTAAACGCAATGCTGTATCAGCGGTAATTGCACGTTTTCCATGAACGATCTCATTGATCCTTCGTGGTGGCACACCTATCGCTCGCGCCAATCCGTTTTGGGACAGTCCCAAAGGTTCCATGAATTCTTCTCGAAGAATCTCACCCGGCATTACTGGCCGATCATCATTGGTGTGTTTGCCTGCGTCCTGCACCGGCATATCGCCCCCAGTCATTTTCTAGTTGAGTCTCATCATCATAACGCTTGACACTACAACTATGTCGTAAGGGGTACTTTTAGCGTGTTACCTGGACTATGACGTTTTGCGTCATGGCACATTTTGGCCTCAAATTAGATATAACGCACCGCGACATGGTGTTGATATTGGTCTTGAAATTTCTGCGTTAGCACTTATGATTTCAATGCAGATTTCATCTAGAAAAATTGCTCAGAAAACAATTCGCTCCAAAATTCAGGGACACTCATTCCTAGTTTTCAAATCCGAAATTGGGTCAAAGTGAAAGAGAAAAATTATCCCGCAATCCCTCAAACGTGGACCGGTCAAAGCAGTAGCCCACGCGCTGAATCACGGCGAATTCGATTTAAAAAGGGGGGTACTGGACGCAGCAGCCGATTTAAGCGATCAAAGCTTTCCAATGAACTTTCATATAGACAGGCACCTTTTAGGCCCTCAGAAACGATTTTAAGACGGTACTTTTTAACGGCATCCCGGCAATTTTTTAAGAAAGCGAGCAGAGAGCAAACACACGTGACAAGAATTCTTAAAAATCCAGAATCTTGACACCCCTGTTTGGCGGCGCTTCCTTAAGAACAGACTGGCATGACAAAATTCAGGGAAAATCGAAAATTTTGTCATGTGAGTCCGGTTTTTGGAATGCCCACCGCACGATTAAGGACATTCAAGCATCAACCATGAAAAATGGCCATGCTCCACTTGGGAACATGGCCATTGTCTTAAAAACTGGGGGTCTTAGAGCCAGCGTGGTGGCTCTGGGATCTCTCCAGTAGAGGAGGTGACTCCTTCTGAGCCACGACCTGCGGCATAGCGAACAATGCCAGCTAAGCTGCCCGAAATAACAACCTCTTCCTGCCCTGGGGTGGCGGGGTAGCGGGTGTTGGAGGGCTCGTCGAGAAGCACTAGGCCTTCACCGACTCCTTGGCTGGCCCATTTTTGAGTGATTTCGCCGGCTAGCGTGCGCAAAATTACCTCGGGGATGTTGCTGAAGGTCGCAACAACATCAAGGTCAACCGCATGGATCCAGACTTCTCGGGAACGCATCCACAAGATTTCGCTGGCTGGAACTGTGCGTCCCTGCGCTGTGAAGACTTCGTGCGACCAGGCTTCTTGGGAGGATTCTCGCCAATCTACATCCAGGCGCGCTACGGAGTGTTCGTGCAGGTTTCGCAGCGCATCGGGGTTGAGCGTGGAACCGTAGGCGATTTCCTCATTGCGTGCCTGTGGTGAGGCATACATTGGGGTTTTCTCACCGGTGTTTGCCCAGTGCATGAGGTTGCACAGTGCGATGGCGTTGTACGCCACGTGGGCAACGATGTGGGAGCGGGTCCAACCTTGAAGAAGGGTTGCTTCCCCAAAATCAGCGTTATCTACAAGCGATAGCTGACGGGAGTAATGGGATGTGCCCAACCTTGCCAGTGTCAGCCGCTCCTCTAGCGGAAGATCATGGAAAGTTGTCATTTATTCAAACACCGTCTTGTTTTCGATGTAGCCCAGGCCTTCGATCTCGACCTTGACGGTTTCGCCGTCGCCGATGTAGCGCTGTGGGTTACGTGCGTGGCCAACACCGCCTGGGGTTCCGGTGACAATGACGTCGCCTGCATCCAATGGGTAAATGTGGGTGATGTACTCAATGAGCTTTTCTGGGCTAAAGACCAGGTCATTGGTAGGGGTGGACTGAACCTTTTCGCCTTCCAGGTAGGTAGCCAGTTCGCCACCGAACTCGAATGCATCTGGGGTGGTCATCCAAGGGCCAAAACCAGCGGACTTTTCCAAAGACTTACCCTGGTGCCACTGTGGGGTCTTTGCAGGTGCTTTGTACTGGTAATCGCGGGTGGTGTAATCGTTCATCACTGCGTAACCGGCGATGTAGTCAGCTGCATCGGCTTCCTTAACGCGACGTGCACGCTTGCCAATAACAACGGCCATTTCGCCTTCCCAGTCAAGAGCCTTGTTAGCCCACTCTGGAACGACGACATCATCAAATGGGCCGATCAATGCATCAGGGAACTTAACAAAAAGGGTTGGGTTTTCTGGCAGGTCACGACCCATTTCCTTGATGTGGTTAGCGTAGTTAAGGCCAACGCAAACAATCTTTTTAGGAGCTGGAACTACCGCATCTAGGTCCTTGTTTTCAAAGGTTACAGTCTCGCCAGCGGCGTTTTCTGCCAGTTCACGCCAGTTGCTTTCCTGAAGCAGCTCGCTGACGTTGGCAAAACCGTCGATAGCGGTGGCGGTGTTGTCAGATTCAACACGAGCAGCGATGGTGGTGCCGTTGGTGCGGATTGTTGCAAGACGCATGTGTTTCTAGATTCCTTCCGGAGTAAAGGTACGTGCGAGGTTTAGAGCCTCGAAAATTGGAGTGTCAGAGAAGCAGAATAGGTCTACGCCGTCTGAGCCGGCGATGACATTCCACTTCTGCCACGACGGTACATTGATCACATCGCCGTGGTTGGCTTCAAAGGTTTTATCGCCAACATTAATTGTTGCAGAACCCTCAAATACCTGGAAGCAACGGTTTCCTACCTCATGGATGGGGGTAGTGGATGCTCCTGGGCGCAGACGGTGGAACTCTGCGCGAATGGTGGTCATGACATCGCCACCGGTAGTTGGGTTGGAGAAGCGAATCGCAGCGTGACCCGGCGCGACTGTTCCTGGGTATCCTGCTTCTTCCAATGCCAGCTGATCATTAAGTGCTGCGTCGGTGTGCTCCCAGGCGTAGCGCCCAATTGGTGAGTAGGAAGTTTTTCCTGGGAATGCGACTGGGCGCAGACCTGGGTGAGCCCAAAGGCGCTCAGAGCGGGATAGATCTGGGGTGGATTCATCGGTGAGCTTCTCGGTGCCGTATTCGAAGAAGCCGGTGTCCATTTGGTAGGCAAATGGGATGTCCAGGCCGTCCAACCAGGCCATTGGCTCGGTAGCGATGTTGTGGTGACCGTGGTAATTCCAGCCTGGGGTTAGCAGGAAATCTCCGCGCTTCATTGGTACTGGATCGCCGTTGACCACAGTCCACACGCCTTCACCCTCAATGACAAAGCGGAAAGCGTTTTGGGAGTGGCGGTGCTCTGGAGCGTTCTCGCCCGGAGCAAGGTACTGGATTGCTGCCCAAAGAGTAGGGGAGATGTAGGTGTTGCCATCAAGGCCTGGGTTTGCCAGACCGATAGCGCGGCGTTCACCACCACGACCAACTGGAACTAGTTCGCCGGAGCGCTGTGCTAGTTTCAGCAGCTCTGCCCAGTCCCATTTGTGCGCTACTGCACGTGGTTCTGGGTGGTTGGGCATAAGCCCACCGATTTGGGTCCACAGTGGTTTGAGGTGGATTTCATCCATGCGCTTGTACATGGCATCCAGCTCTGCTTGCTCTTCTGGGGTTGCTGGTGGGACTTCTTGCTTGACGTGTTCGGTTGAGTAATCGTTTTTACCTGGGGCGCCCATTGTTGGAGTCCTCCTTTACGGATGTCGTAGATGATCTAGTTACGAGGCTGATCGAGCAAAAATTTCGAGCAGGAAATCCAGCAGGAAATCCAGCAGGAAATCCAGCAGGAGATTTCCTACTTCTCCGACAGGCCAGGCTTCTTTTACATCTAGCGTTTAATTGTTTGTGACTTCGAACATATTGGTCTTTGTTTCGTGACTCAAGACAATTCCGCTATGCGGAAAATGAGATTACCGGGGGTGCTTGAAAGCGAAAAAATCCCCCCATTTACGCTTTTTCGGGCACTCGATAGTCTGCCAGAGCCCTATTTAAATCACGCATATGACGCTCCAATGCCTGCACAGCCTTTGGGTACACCTCCCTGAACCGATTTGACGGCACCGCCACGGTAATTGCACCTAGAACGTCACCAACGTCGTTGAGCAAAGGCTCCGCCACAGCACTGACATCTTGCTCAAAGAAGCCAAAGTTTGCGCCATGTCCTCGATCCCTGGTTCTGCGTAGACGTTTTCTTAAATTTTCAAATTCTTCATCCCCCAAGCTTGGATATAGCGCTCGAATTTCCCTTGCGGACATCTCTGCGAGCATCACCAAACCACCTGAGTTTTGGGTTGCTGGCATAACCTGACCTCGTCTATTTCCCACACGGACTGGGTTAGAGCCTTCAACACTGTGAATGAAGTGCACGCTATCGCCTTGCAAGATGACCAAATGAGTGGTTTCGCCAGTTTCTTTACTCATGGATTCCATGTGGTGGCTGCACTTGCGTGTTAAGTCAGCACCAAGTCCTGGCTGCAGCGCTGACGTCGCTAGTGCTGATCCCGGCAAATAGTTTCGGGACTCACTTCTTACTGCAAAACCACGGTAGACCAGCATCGACATGGAGCGATGGATCGTAGACGGGCTCACGCCAAGCTCCTGCGCAGCACCTGAAATAGTCAAGCTTCCTGCATCGCGGAGCAGCAAAATCAGCTGCAGGGCAATGTCAACAGAACTCAAGAAATCTTTCGGGGGTAGTCCTTGGGTGTGGGCAACTTTATCCATAATCACTCTTTCCATATAGCGGAATTACTTTGATTGTAACGTGGCTCACCTCGAATATGTGTCTATGACATCACACGCAGATGCGTCACAGGAAGAAGGAACGGGAGGACTGATGACACAGCCACCGCAAGGAGCGACAAGCTCCCAAGAAATAGAAAACAAAGGTTTCACCTTGTTGGGTATCAGTGGCCGACGCTTGGCCGCAGTACTCATTGGCTGGTTTTTTGTCGTTTTTGATGGCTATGACCTCATTGTCTATGGCACCGTCCAGTCAGCCCTAGCCAGAGAGTGGGGCTTAAGCTCCGCAACCTTGGGCACCATCGGATCTACTGCATTCTTTGGCATGGCAGTTGGTGCAGTTTTCATTGGCCGACTATCAGACCGTGTTGGCCGAAAAGCGGCAGTAATTGGTTCGGTTCTGATTCTTTCCGTTTTCACCATGTTGTGCGCTTTTGCACCAAACCCCTGGGTTTTCGGAGCGTTCCGGTTCATTGCAGGTCTTGGCTTAGGTGGCCTAGTGCCATCGGTTAATGCCATGGTTTCTGACCTGGTACCACGTAAAACCATGTCGGCTTGGGCAACTGTGATGATGTCTGGTGTGCCAATTGGTGGTTCTATCGCAGCCGTTCTAGCGCTTCCTATTGTTCCCTCCTCAGATGAGTGGGGTTGGCGTTTCATGTTCCTTATCGCGTTGGTTCCATTAGTCATTGGTCTTCCGATTGCTATGAAGGTTATTCCTTCCGATAAGGCAATCAAGGAAGATCATGAAAAGCGTGAAGGTCATGATCAGCCTGCAGGATTCAAGGATCTGTTGGTGGATCGCTACCGCTGGATTTCCATCTGGTTCGCGTTGGCTACTTTCGTTACCTTGCTGGCTTGGTATGGCCTGGGCACATGGTTGCCACGTCTCATGGAAACCGCAGGCTACGAATTCGGCCATGCCTTGATGTTCACCTTGGCTCTTAACCTTGGCGCCGTCATTGGTTCCGTAGTTACTGCATGGGCAGGCGATAATTTCGGCCCGATCCGTTCAGGTGTTGTTGCTGCAGGTATCGCGGGTATCGCACTGCTTCTGTTGCTCACATACCCTCCGGTCACCGTTGTGTACATCATCCTCATTTTGGCTGGCGTTGGTACTCACGGCACACAAATTTTGATCATTGCAGCGGTGGCAAACTTCTACCCAAGTAATCTCCGCGGCACTGCTCTTGGTTGGGCCTTGGGCGTTGGACGTATCGGTGCGGTTGTGGCACCTCAGCTCGCTGGTCTGCTGCTGGCGTGGAACCTGGGTGTGAACTCCAACTTCATCATGTTTGGCGCTGCAGCGTTGCTGTCTGCCATTTCGCTCAGCGTGCTGCGTCGCCTGCAGAACACTTACAGCATCAAACACAAATCCGAAGTCCAAGGCTAATTCTCTTTATCTCACAGTTAGGAAAACTCACCCATGTCTCTTCCACATTCTGACGAACTTAAAGGCCAAAAAATCATCATTTCCGGTGGCGGAATCGGTGGTGCAGCTGGTGCTTTAGCTCTTGCATTGCGTGGCGCAGATGTCACTCTTTATGAGCGCGCACCTGAGTTCAAGGAGGTCGGCGCTGGCCTCCAGATCGGTCCACACGGCTGGCGCATGCTGGAGTCCTGGGGTCTGCTCGATCAAATCGTTGCTGCAGGATACCTCCCAGAGGACATGCAGTTCCGCGATGCAATCAACCGTGAAACCATCTTGACCATGCGTTTCGATGAGGAATTCCAACAGCACTACGGTGGACGTTACCTGGTGATTCACCGCTCTGATCTGCTTAACATTCTGGTCACCAACGCCATCGAGGCAGGCGCAAAGCTCCACAACGGCATCCTCGTCACCGACTCCCGCACGGTCGAAGGCGGCATCGAGGTCGATATCGAATCCTCCATCAACGAGGGCGAAGATAGAAAGACTTTGCTTGCCGACGCCTTCCTCGCCTTCGACGGCATCCACTCCGTCATGCGTAAGAAGCTTGCCGACGACGCCCCCGTCGCCTCCTCCTACGTCGCATACCGAGGCACCTCCAAGCTGGCTGAAGATGAAGAAATGAAGGACCTCAAGTCCGTCATCGGCTACATCGGACCTCACGTTCACTTCATCCAGTACCCACTTCGTGGCGGTGAATTACTCAACCAGGTCGCTGTTTTCGAATCCCAGCGTTACCTCGAAGGCCGTGCAACCGGCGAGATCCCAGAAGACTGGGGCAACCCAGAAGAACTCGATCAGGCTTACAGCCACTGCGATCAGTTCATCCAGGATCGTTTGGGCACTTTGTGGCGCAACAACTGGTGGCAGATGTCAGACCGCGAGCCTTTAGAAAACTGGCGCATCGGCCGCATGTTGCTGCTTGGCGACGCCGCCCACCCACCACTCCAGTACCTCGCCTCAGGCGCAGTCATGGCCATGGAGGACGCCGAGGCAGTGGCACTGTTTGCGGCTGATGCTGCGCGTGCTGGAAACCTGGATTGGGAAGAAGTTCTGGCCGAGGTGGAAGCAGAACGCCGACCTCGCTGCAGCCGCATCCAAACCGTTGGCCGTTTCTGGGGTGAACTCTGGCACGTGGAAGGCACCGCACGCCTGATCCGCAATGAAGTTTTCCGCCAGGCTGACCGCAGCGGCTGGTTTGTTTACGCAGACTGGCTGTGGGGCTACGACGCTTCCAAGCGCGCCCACATCGCTAACCCTGAGCTGGGCGAAATGCCGGAAGCTTTGAAGGAATGGCGTTACGCTCTGCTCGAGCAAAACTAAATCATCTTAAGAAAACTCCCCGCACATTGACTTCAATGTGCGGGGAGTTTTGTTGTGCGCATGACTTTCATAACTGTTCATCGATTTTCTGAACTGCAGCTCTATAGCCGGATACTTTCCAGTTTCAGGCTTTCGGTGCTAGTTCTTAAGTATCTGGGTGTAACACCCTCCATACACCGGCGTACTCGACCAAAACTAAAAAACGATTCGGGACTTTTGGTCGCCAGAGCAAATTTACAGAGCCAGACAACGTCATATTTGACCAAGATTTCTTTTTCCAGAGGCCCCTTGGTCAGCAGGTGAATTAAGGTGCAAAAGCTGACACAAATAAGTCCGATCGCTTAAACAACCCGCTGTGGATGGTGGCCGAGAAATCCAAGGTGTCTCTGCTTGGGGGCTAAGCAACACTATGAAAGCTAGCTTTGCCATTCGCATAAATAAATATAAATGTTTTCTGAATATATTACTGCAGTACTGACAATATTTATATTCAGTCCATCATTCGTTCACTTAATGATCTTACCTTTAAGGCAATGCATTTCCTTCTACATGGGAAATGTTTTTTGACATTTTAAAAGTGAAAGGTCCTCATGACTTCCCGTCGCTATACCTCTGCTGTACTTATTGCAGCCTTGGCCTTCGGTTCCGCTGTATCCGTCGCCCATGCCCAAGACACAGATCTAGGTTCCCGCTTCACCCTCGGTGTGCTGCCTGACACCCAGTTCTACTCCCGATATTCAACTCCAGATACCGGGAACCTGTATGAACAGCGCTATGGATCTGAACCTTTTGCTACCCAAACCCAATGGTTGGTAGATAACCAAGAAGAGTTAAATATTCCATTCACTACACATTTGGGTGATGTGGTTGATCAGTCCCCAGTCATTCAGGAGTGGGAAGTCGCTGATCGTTCGATGCAGATCCTCGAAGAAGGAGGGATGAACTACTCAATCCTTCCAGGCAATCACGACATCACCTCTAATGGAACTCCAACTCGTTTCACGGAGTACTTCTCCGCAGAACGTGCTGCTGGAAACGATACCTTCGGTGAGCGTTACGGTGAAGCAAACAATGAATCCGAGTTCCATATCTTTAATGCAGAAGGGCAGCAGTACCTCGTTTTAGCTTTGGCATGGCGTGCTGATAATGCAGCACTCGCATGGGCGCAAAGTGTCATTGATGCACACCCAACGCTCCCTGTCATCCTCACCAGTCACGAGATCTCTAACATCGATGCAAACGGCGACATCTTCCTCTCTGACAGCTACGGCCAGGGTCTTTGGGACAGTTTCATTTCAAAAAATGACCAGATTTTCCTTACAATCAGCGGACACCACCACGGCGCGGGCTACCGAATCGACCGCAACGAGGCCGGACACGACGTTGTCAATGTCCTCCAAGACAACCAAATGGCCTACCAAGGTGGCAACGGCATCCTTGGCTTAATCCAATTTGATCTTTCTGGAAGCTCCCTGGATATGACGGCGCTTTCCCCGTGGGTAGCAGCCAAACCTGCTGATTCCTTGAATCAATTCGACCATTTGATTCCAGAAGGCTCCGGGGATTCCTGGAGTGTCGATATGGACTTCGCCGAGCGCTTTGACGGTTTTGCCCCAGAGTGGACGATTGGTGATGAAAACGATCCAGATTATGCTGTGAAGGCACGCGAGATCGTCTCCGCAGGCTATATCCCACCAACCATTGAAGCCGGTGATCTACCTGTCAATAACGACGATTTCCCACAGGTTGCAAACACCGCGGTGCACTGGCGCCCAGGTTCAACCACCATCGACGGAATGCAAGCTCAAGATGGTCAAGCTGTTGCTCCCGGCGCGGTTATTCCTGACATTGCCAATGGTGACGACATGGTCCGCGCTGAACTAAACATTCGCGGAGCAGAAGGCTCTCAAGCAACAGACATCACCTATGTAGCAGGAGACACCCACGAGCTCTCCTCTGATACCGGCTCGTTGAAGTGGGTTGATCCTGCAGGAAACAGCCAGCGATTGAATTGGTTTGAGACCGCTGCTGATGCCGCGATCAACTCTGAAGACTTTGAAGACGGCTACACCTTTGAGACCTTCATCAAGATCGATGACGCTTTCGACGGTGATAACCATTGGATGGGTGCGATCTCTAGGCAGGGCGAGCGCGGTGTAATCGCAGAAAACATGCCAGAAGGTGAAGAACCACCAGCTGCACTTGCAGTCTCTTCTCTTCGCGAACTTCAGTGGACCACTGTCGCCACCGAAGGCACCACTACCGGTACTTCAAACTGGTCTCATGAAGTGCCAAAGGGCGAATGGTTACACGTTGCTATCGTCAATAATCCAGACACTGACACCGTAGAAATGTTCGTCAACGGCGCACCAATTTTGCGTGATGTCATTGGTGCAGAAGGCCTTGCTACCGCTGGCGAAGCGTGGCTAATCGGAGCAAACATGTGGGAGGCAGATCCAGCAAACCCATGGTTCGGCCAGGTTGGAGAGACTCGCATCGTTCACGGCGCCATCGACCAAGACCAATGGCTAACTGCCCGCGCTGCAGATCACGGTATCCCTGCAGAGCCTTCAGGTTCTACCGCTGGATCTTCCACCGGTGGTTTCCTTGGAGTGTTTGCTGCCATCACAGGAATAATCGGTGGCGCCATCGCTCTGTTTACTTTGAACCATCCAGTGATCAACCAGCTTAAAGATCAGCTGCGCAGTTTCGGTCTGAACTTTTAGATAACGAGATTTAGGTTAAAACTGCCAAAGCATTATGAAGCTTGGGATAAGAGACAAAATGTGCTTACCCAAGCTGGCCTCTTAATACCGAATTCGAGAATCCAATCCCTTAACCCCCCAGATAAAAAATCGCACCAGCCACATAAGCCGGTGCGATCATAACTAGCGGAATTTTATTTGCGGTGATCCACATCCGATGGGGTGATATCAAAGGCAACGCGATCGTCTTCTTCGATGTCTTCTGGGGAAGTGGTGTGAAGCTTACCCTTTGCGTATTTGTTCACGATGACAGCAATGGCGCCGTCGCCGGTGACGTTGGCAGCAGTGCCGAAGGAGTCGATAGCGATGTAAGCAGCGATCATAAGGGCAACCTGCTCGGTGTCGAATCCAAGCATGGAAGACAGCATGCCTGTTGCGGCCATGATCGCACCGCCTGGAACGCCTGGTGCTGCAATCATGGTAATACCCAGCATGAGGAGGAAGCCGATAGCAAGACCTGCATTTACTTCCATGTCATACATAAAGACCACAGCGAAAGCGAAGAGGCTGATCTTCATCATCGAGCCAGCTAGGTGGATCGTGGCGCACAGTGGAACGACGAAGCCCGCAACGTTTACGTCGACATCGTTTTTCAAGGTCTGCTGGTAGGTCACCGGAATGGTTGCTGCTGATGAGGAAGTACCTAGCGCAGTGAAGTAGGCAGGAAGCATGTTCTTAAACAACTTCCATGGGTTCTTCTTAGCTACGACACCTGCGATGATGAACTGGATTGCCAGGAATACTAAGGTTCCGACAACTGCCAGAATCAGTACCTTTCCGAAAGCGGACATGATTTCCATGAGACCGCCGTTCATGCCCATGCCTAGGAAGATGCCGAAGATGAAGACTGGCAGCAGTGGAATGACAAAAGCAGTGATGGTTTTCATGACTACTCGTTCAAGCTCGCGGGTGACCTTGAAGAGGGTGTCTGATTTCACGACAGCCATGCCCAGTCCTAGGCAGAATGCCAACAACAAAGCGGTCATCACGTCGAATGGTGGTGGCATTTCGATGTTGAAGTATGGCTGCAAGGCATCGGCGTCGAGGTCAATCTCGGAAACCGCCTGGTGATCTTTGAGCATCCAAGGGTAGAGGGCTTGGGACGCGCCATAGGCAATGAGGCCAGAGAAAATGGTTGATGCATATGCGATGGCTGCAACGATGCCCAGCCATTTGCCGGCGCCTCGACCAAGACCTGCGATTGCAGGTGCAATGAGTGCGAAAATCAGCACTGGGATGAAAAAGCCCAGGAAGTTGCCAAATAGGCCGTTGAAGGTGGTGAAGATCTCAGCGAGCCACACCGGGAAGAAGAGGCTGCAGATGATTCCGAGGATGATCGCAATGATCACTCGGAACAGCAGCGACGAGCTCATACTCTTTATATCCATGGTTGTTCCTATGTTTCTAATCAGGAGCCGTCTAGAAAACGCAAGACAGCGCGTGATGGAATTTTGTGTGCGGCTTGGAAGTAGCAGGCCAATACCTTCGAAGATTATAAAAACCTGCCTGGAGCCTTAAAAACTCCACCAACCAACTGCGACGAGTGTCAGATTACTGCAGGTTTTCGGTCAAACCTAGTTGTTGGAAGCAAAGCATCATACCTTTAACCCCTTATTCCTGCAGTTTCGGATTACTCCCTGGAATGCGGGTGGGGATAGAGTTGTTGTTATGACGGTGATCGGAATTATTCTTGGCAGCCTGTTTGGCATTTTTGCAGTCCTTCTCATCGTGGTCGGTGCTTTGGGGTGGGCGGCTAAGCTCCCTGGCAACCCGGTTGTTGGCATTCGTGTCCCTGAGGTGCGTAAATCTCAGGAGATGTGGGATATGGCGCACCGCGTTGCTGGCCCGTTGTGGGTGCTGTCTGGAGTTTCCTTTGTTATTGCCTCGCTAGTTGCTTTTGTTGCGTCTGGTTGGATGTGGCTGGTCGTGGCTTTGGGTGTTGTCGCTGGCATTGTTTTCATTGGAATGGGTGCGGGCATGGCTGCACACACTGTTGCGATGGTTGATGCCAAGCGCAGTCGCGAAAACCCCGAAACTCCTGAAGCACCAGTGTCCGCTGAGATCGAAGAGGCCGGTGGTGTGACTATTACTTCACCGATTTTGAATAAGACTCCGCAGAATGCTCCCAAGATTGATTTGGATGCGGTGCGTAGAGCAGCGCAAACAAAGCAGGACCCCCAAAATGATCAATAATTGAGACAAGTATTCCACCATGTGATAAAGTCCCATTTTGTGAATAACCCTTGTCTCAGTCAAAGCACCCAGTGGTGGTGGCGCGCTAGCTAAGCGAGCCTGACACCTCAAGTTGTTTTCACTTTGATGAATTTTTTAAGGCTCGTACTTCGTTCGACGAAGAAGCGGGCCTTTTGTGGTTGTTAAACCACAACCGGCAAGCCCTGGATCGAATGAAGCTCGCAGCCAATAAAAACGAGTAATTATTTGATTTTCCCAGAAAGGCTTAAGCCCACAATGTTCTTCCCGGTAGGTGCCCCATGAGCGCTACTCCGCACGTTATTTCTTTAGACGTCCGCTATCACGAGGATGCTTCTGCGTTGTTTGCCCATTTGGGTGGCACAACGGCAGATGATGCAGCGTTGCTCGAAAGCGCTGATATCACCACCAAAAATGGTATTTCTTCCCTCGCGGTGTTGAAGAGCTCGGTGCGTATTACGTGCACCGGCAATAAGGTTGTCACTGAGCCTTTGACGGATTCGGGTAGGGAAGTGGTTGCGCGCCTCACGCAGCAGCTTGCCCAGTACAACACTGCTGAAAACACTTTTAGCTTCCCCGCCTCCGATGCAGTTGATGAGCGCGAGCGCCTCACCGCCCCTAGCACGATTGAGGTGTTGCGCAAGCTGCAGTTTGAGTCCGGTTACGACGATGCATCATTGCCTTTGCTCATGGGTGGTTTCGCGTTCGATTTCTTAGAAACTTTCGAAGCCCTGCCGGCAGTCGACTCCAGCGTTAATACTTACCCCGATTACCAGTTCGTGCTGGCCGAAATCGTCCTCGACATCAATCACCAAGACCAAACCGCCCAGCTCATCGGCGTATCCACCGCCCCAGGCGAGCTTGAGGCCGAGCTTAATAAGCTGGCATCGCTTATCGACGCCGCCCTCCCCGCAACCGAACACGCCTACCAAATCACCCCTCATGAAGGCGATACCTTGCGCGTGGTGGCGGATATCCCTGACGCGGAGTTTCGCACCCAAGTCAATGAGCTTAAGCAAAATATTTACAACGGCGATATCTACCAGGTTGTCCCGGCGCGTACGTTTACGGCACCATGCCCTGATGCCTTTGCGGCATATCTGCAATTGCGCGCAACCAACCCTTCGCCGTACATGTTCTATATCCGTGGCCTTGATCAGGGACGTTCCTATGAACTTTTCGGTGCTTCACCTGAGTCCAACTTGAAGTTCACCGCTTCTAACCGTGAGCTGCAGTTGTACCCGATTGCGGGCACTCGTCCCCGTGGGCTTAATCCTGATGGAACCATCAACGATGAGTTGGATATCCGCAATGAACTAGATATGCGCACTGATGCTAAAGAAATCGCGGAGCACACCATGCTTGTGGATCTTGCCCGCAATGATTTAGCTCGTGTTTCTGTTCCAGCGTCGCGCCGGGTTGCTGATCTTTTGCAGGTGGATCGTTATTCTCGCGTCATGCATTTGGTCTCACGCGCGACGGCAACGCTGGATCCTGAGCTTGATGCTTTAGATGCTTATCGTGCGTGTATGAATATGGGCACGTTGACCGGCGCTCCGAAGTTGCGTGCTATGGAGCTGCTGCGCGGCGTCGAAAAGCGTAGGCGTGGTTCTTATGGCGGGGCAGTAGGCTATCTGCGCGGCAATGGCGATATGGATAACTGCATTGTTATTCGTTCGGCTTTTGTTCAGGACGGTGTGGCTGCTGTGCAGGCTGGTGCTGGTGTGGTGCGTGATTCAAATCCCCAGTCGGAAGCCGACGAAACGTTGCACAAGGCGTATGCCGTATTGAATGCACTGGCGCTGGCTGCCGGTTCCACTTTGGAGGTTGTCCGATGACACACGTTGTATTGATCGATAATCGCGATTCTTTTGTATATAACCTGGTCGACGCGTTCGCCGTTGCTGGTTATAAGTGCACGGTATTCCGCAATACGGTGCCGGTAGAGACCATTTTGGCTGCTAATCCTGATCTGATTTGCTTGTCACCAGGCCCAGGTTATCCTGCAGATGCAGGCAACATGATGGCGCTGATCGAGCGCACGCTCGGACAGATCCCGTTGTTGGGCATTTGCCTTGGATACCAAGCACTCATTGAATATCACGGCGGCAAGGTCGAGCCCTGCGGGCCAGTGCACGGCACCACCGATAATATGATCCTTACTGATGCCGGTGTCCAAAGCCCTGTTTTTGCAGGTCTTGCTACAGATGTTGAACCTGATCACCCAGAGATTCCAGGCCGTAAGGTGCCGATTGGCCGCTATCACTCTCTTGGCTGCGTAGTTGCCCCAGAGGGCATCGAGTCCCTGGGCACCTGTGCTTCTGAGATCGGTGATGTGATCATGGCAGCTCAAACCACCGATGGCTTGGCTCTTGGCCTGCAGTTTCACCCCGAGTCCGTGCTGAGTCCAACTGGGCCTATCATTTTGTCGCGCTGTGTTGAGCAGCTCCTCGCTAACTAAAGAAAAGGAATTGATTCATGACTACTCCAGCAACTCTTAAAGTCTTAAACGATTACCTCGACAACCCTAACCCAACCCTTGAGCAGGCCATTGAGGTATTCACCCCGCTGACCGTGGGTGAATATGATGATGTGCATATCGCAGCACTTTTAGCCACGATTCGTACCCGTGGTGAGCAATTCGCGGATATCGCTGGCGCTGCAAAGGCATTCCTTGCTGCTGGACGCCCTTTCCCTGTGACTGGTGCAGGTTTGCTTGATTCTGCTGGTACTGGTGGAGATGGTGCGAACACCATCAACATCACCACTGGCGCTTCGTTGATCGCTGCTTCGGGTGGAGTGAAGCTGGTCAAACACGGTAACCGTTCGGTGAGCTCTAAATCCGGTTCTGCCGATGTGCTGGAGGCATTGAATATTCCACTGGGGCTTGACGTGGATCGTGCAGCTAAGTGGTTGGAAGCCGCTAACTTCACCTTCTTGTTTGCCCCTGCCTACAACCCTGCGATTGCGCATGTGCAGCCAGTGCGCCAGGCGCTGAAGTTCCCCACCATTTTCAACACCCTTGGGCCACTGCTGTCTCCTGCGCACCCAGAACGCCAGATCATGGGTGTGGCAAATGCTAAGGACGGCCAGGTTATTGCGGAGGTCTTCCGCGAGCTGGGGCGCAAGCGTGCACTAGTTGTACACGGTGCCGGTACTGATGAAATCGCAGTTCACGGCACCACGTTGGTGTGGGAGCTCGATGAAAACGGTGAGATCAAGCATTACACCATTGAGCCTGAGGATCTGGGATTGGGCCGCTATGAACTGGAAGATCTAAGGGGTGGCAATGGCACTGAGAACGCTGCAGCCATGCGCGCTACTTTCGCCGGTACCGGCCCTGATGCCCACCGTGATGCGCTGGCAGCGTCTGCTGGTGCGATGTTCTACCTCAACGGTGATGTCGATTCCCTAAAGGAAGGTGCGGAAAAAGCACTTGGGTTGCTTGCCGATGGCACCACTCAAGCATGGTTGGCTAAGCACGAAGAAATCGATTACTCAGAAAAGGAGTCTTCCAATGACAAGTAATAATTTGCCCACGGTGTTGGAAGGCATCGTTGAGGGGCGCCGCGGACATCTTGATGAAATCCGCGCGCGCATTGCTCATGTTGATGTTGATGCTCTGCCTAAGTCCACTAGGTCTTTATATGATTCCCTCAACCAAGGCAGGGGAGGGGCGCGCTTTATCATGGAGTGCAAGTCCGCATCCCCGTCTTTGGGCATGATTCGTGAGCATTACCAGCCAGGTGAAATCGCGCGCGTGTACTCCCGTTATGCAAGTGGCATTTCAGTGCTGTGCGAGCCGGATCGTTTCGGTGGCGATTATGATCACCTCGCTACGGTTGCAGCAACCACGCATGTGCCTGTGCTGTGCAAGGACTTCATCATTGATCCAGTCCAGATCCATGCAGCGCGCTACTTCGGTGCAGATGCTGTTTTGCTCATGCTGTCTGTGCTTGATGATGAAGAATATGCAGCACTTGCAGCTGAGGCGGCGCGTTTTAACCTCGATATCCTCACCGAGGTTATTGATGAGGAAGAAGTAGCCCGTGCCATCAAGTTGGGTGCAAACATCTTCGGAGTCAACCACCGAAATCTGCATGATTTGTCCATTGACCTGGATCGTTCACACCGACTATCCAAATTGATCCCTGCCGATGCTGTGCTGGTATCTGAATCCGGTGTCCGCGACGCTGAGACCGTACGCCAGCTGGGTGGACACTCCAATGCTTTCCTCGTCGGCTCGCAGCTAACCAGCCAGCCAAATGTCGATCTTGCTGCTCGCGAATTGGTCTACGGCCCCAATAAGGTCTGCGGACTAACCTCACCAACCGCAGCGCAAACCGCACGCGCAGCCGGCGCCGTATACGGCGGACTCATCTTCGAAGAGGCCTCACCGCGCAATGTTTCACGTGAAACATCGCAAAAAATCATCGCCGCAGAGCCCAACCTGCGCTACGTCGCAGTCAGTCGTCGCACCTCCGGCTACCAAGAATTGCTTGTCGACGGCATCTCCGCCGTACAAATCCACGCCCCACTGCAGGGCAGCGTGGAAGCAGAAAAGGCACTGATCGCAGCTGTGCGCGCCGAGGTCGGACCTGAGGTTGAAGTTTGGCGCGCGATCTCCATGTCCAGCCCCTTGGGGGCTGAAGTGGCACTCGCGGTGGAGGGCGACGTCGATAAGCTAATTCTTGATGCCCACGACGGTGGCAGCGGGGAAGTGTTCGACTGGGCAACCGTGCCCGCGGCCGTGAAGGCAAAATCCCTCCTGGCTGGCGGCATCTCCCCAGACAATGCCACGCAAGCACTGGCCGTAGGGTGCGCCGGTTTGGACATCAACTCCGGCGTGGAATATCCCGCAGGAGCAGGCACCTGGGCTGGGGCGAAAGATTCCGGTGCACTGCTGAAAATCTTCAACACAATCTCCACCTTCCACTACTAAAGGTTTAAATAGGATCATGACTGATAACAAACCCCTGGGTGGCTCTACGCTGCTGCCTGCATATTTTGGTGAATTCGGCGGACAATTCGTCGCAGAATCCCTGCTTCCTGCACTAGACCAGCTAGAAAAAGCATTCGTCGATGCCACTAACAGCCCAGAGTTCCGCGAAGAGCTCGGCGCTTACCTGCGCGATTACCTCGGCCGACCAACCCCACTCACCGAGTGCTCCAATCTGCCACTTGCTGGCGAAGGTAAAGGCTTTGCGCGGATCTTCCTCAAGCGAGAAGACCTAGTTCACGGCGGTGCGCACAAAACCAACCAGGTTATTGGCCAAGTACTGCTTGCAAAACGCATGGGCAAAACCCGCATCATCGCGGAAACCGGCGCGGGCCAGCACGGCACTGCAACCGCACTAGCCTGCGCCCTCATGGGACTTGAATGCGTTGTGTACATGGGTGCCAAAGACGTTGCCCGCCAACAACCCAATGTGTACCGCATGCAGCTACACGGCGCCAAGGTTATCCCTGTGGAATCCGGTTCCGGCACCCTGAAAGACGCCGTGAATGAAGCTCTGCGCGATTGGACCGCAACCTTCCACGAATCCCACTACCTCCTTGGCACTGCCGCTGGCCCACACCCTTTCCCAACCATCGTGCGTGAATTCCACAAGGTCATCTCCGAAGAAGCCAAGGCCCAAATGCTGGAGCGCACCGGCAAACTTCCCGATGTCGTGGTGGCCTGCGTGGGTGGTGGCTCCAACGCCATCGGTATGTTCGCGGATTTCATTGATGATGAAGGCGTAGAACTCGTAGGTGCTGAACCTGCCGGTGAAGGCCTTGATTCCGGCAAGCACGGCGCAACCATCACCAACGGACAAGTCGGCATTTTGCACGGCACTCGTTCCTACCTGATGCGCAACTCAGATGGCCAAGTCGAGGAATCCTACTCCATCTCCGCAGGTCTTGATTACCCAGGTGTTGGCCCACAGCACGCACACCTGCACGCCACGGGCCGAGCAACCTACGTGGGCATCACCGATGCTGAAGCCCTTCAAGCGTTCCAATACCTTGCACGTTACGAAGGCATCATCCCAGCACTAGAGTCCTCACACGCATTTGCCTATGCACTCAAGCGCGCTAAGACTGCCGAAGAAGATGGCAAGAACCTCACCATCCTCGTCTCCCTATCTGGTCGTGGTGACAAGGACGTTGACCACGTTCGCCGCACTCTAGAAGAAAACCCAGATCTGATCCTGAAGGACAACCGATGAGCCGCTACGAAGATCTTTTCAACCGCCTCGATAGGGCAGGGGAGGGCGCCTTCGTCCCCTTCATCATGCTGAGCGACCCTGACCCTGAAGCTGCTTTCCAGATCATTTCCACAGCAATTGAAGCCGGAGCCGATGCTTTGGAGCTGGGTGTACCTTTTTCCGATCCGGTTGCCGACGGCCCAACCGTTGCAGAATCTCACCTCCGCGCCCTTGATGGCGGAGCCACTGTAGACAGTGCACTCGAGCAGATTCGACGTGTGCGCGCAGCATACCCAGAAGTTCCCATCGGAATGCTCATCTACGGCAACGTTCCTTTCACTCGTGGCTTGGATCGCTTCTACCAAGAGTTCGCTGAAGCTGGCGCAGACTCCATCCTCCTGCCAGACGTCCCAGTCCGCGAAGGCGCACCGTTTTCTGCAGCAGCTGCAGCAGCCGGAATTGATCCCATTTACATCGCTCCGGCCAACGCCAGCGAGAAGACACTCGAGGGTGTCTCCGCCGCATCCAAGGGGTACATTTACGCGATCTCCCGCGACGGTGTTACCGGCACCGAGCGCGAATCTTCCACCACAGGACTATCGACGGTGGTGGATAACATCAAGAAGTTTGGTGGAGCTCCCATCCTGTTAGGTTTTGGTATTTCATCTCCACAGCACGTGGCTGATGCGATTGCGGCCGGCGCTTCGGGAGCGATTACTGGCTCTGCTATCACCAAGATTATTGCCTCCCACTGCGAAGGCGAACACCCAAATCCTTCCACCATCCGCGACATGGACGGACTAAAGAAGGAACTGGCCGAGTTTATCTCTGCAATGAAGGCGGCGACTAAGAAGGTCTAGCCCCAACGCGCCAATGTTTCACGTGAAACATTGGCTGATGCAGTTAAACCACTTCCACCACAAGTGTGGAAGTGGTTTTTATGTTCACATCATGCAGTAGATGTTTCACGTGAAACATCTACTGCTTTTTGCTCCCCGGTGGGGTTGAATGAAAGATATGAACACTCCAGCAGTTCAGGTTCACAATCTAAGCTTGAGTTTTGGGTCGTTCAAAGCTGTTGACGGCCTTAGCCTCACCGTTGATCAAGAAAGTATCCATGGATTCCTCGGACCCAATGGTGCAGGAAAATCAACAACAATCAGGGCACTCATTGGGGTACTCAAACCAAAATCTGGATCAGTGTCCACACTGGGGCACGATCCGGTGTCACACCCAGAGGTGCTTCGGCGGGTTGGATACGTGCCCGGGGATGCCACTTTGTGGAGCAATCTCACGGGATTAGAAGTTCTGAGAGCTTTAGAGTCCCTACGCAAGACTCCTGCCAACCCTAGTCTGGAACGCGAATTGATCGCAGATTTCCAGCTCGATACTTCAAAGAAAGTTCGTGAGTATTCGACTGGCAATAGGCGGAAAGTCAGTCTCATCGCAGCACTTAGCCACGAGCCAGAGCTTCTCATTTTAGATGAGCCCACCGCAGGTTTAGATCCCATCATGGAGCACGTATTCCTCAATCATGTACGAAGAGCTCGAAACGATGGCGCCTCAGTTTTGCTCAGTAGCCATATTTTGAGCGAGGTTGAGCAGCTGTGTGATTACGTCACAGTACTTAAAGAAGGTAGGTCGGTGGCATCCAATGAGGTGAGCTATTTGAGGAAAATCTCAGCCCACCGCATTACCGCCACTGTGCCAGAGGTTCCCCGTGAACTCATGGGCAGGGGAGAGGTGGACTTTGATGCAGGTCATCTCAGCATCACGTGCGATGCTTTAGCTGTGCCGGACATTTTGCGCATCATCATTGATGCAGGCGGGCAAGACATCACGAGCAACACCGCCTCTTTAGAGGAAATCTTCTTGCGCCACTACGGCGATGCTGAACGTGGGGTAGTGCAATGATTCGGCTAAATCTTCGCTTGAAGCGCATGTTCATCATGTGGTGGCTACTTGGCATTTGGCTTTTCTTGTTGATCACTCCGCCGTCCTATGTGGCAACTTATCCCGATTTAGATAGTCGCGGCCCAGTGGTGGCAACTGTGCAAAACAATGTGGGCACCCAAGCTATGTATGGGCATTTGCCGTCACCTGGAACGATCGGGCAACTTACAGCATGGGAAACAGGAGCATGGCTTAGCGTTCTCTCCTCAGTAATGATGGTGCTGCTGTTCACCTCTTTCCACCGGAAAACTGAGGCTAACGGCCTCGCAGAATATGTCTATGCCTCAGGCCGACAACGCACCGACAGTTTCACCGCCGCGATCGCTACCGGTGCAATCGTTTCTGCGATTAACGGCGCTGGGTGTACCGCTATTCTTCTTGCGTTCCGGTACGTCAGCACCACGGAAATCACAATCGCTGGCAGTGTCTCTTTCGGAGTAACAATCTCACTGACGATGCTTGCCACAATGGCCATCACCAGCATCCTGCACAGCTTGTGGGGTAAAGAAACCAATCTTAATCGTCTCGGTTTGCTCGGCGTGGGCGCTGCATTTTTAATCCGAATGGTTGCTGACACCGCATCTTTAAACTGGGCAACTCATCTCAATTGGATCTCTCCACTAGGTTGGCGAATGCTCATCGCGCCGTTCACCAAAGACAGTTGGGGAGTGGTTGCTGCCTTAGCTCTCATATGCGTAGCCCTCATCGCGCTGGCTTTTGTGCTGGATTCCAGGCGCCTATTCAATGAAAATCTGGTGCATTTGAAGCAGTCCAGGCAGCCTCGGCAACGCCGGATCAGCGACCTTTATCAACTAAATATGGTGTTGCACCGTGGCAATATGATCCCGTGGTCAATCATCATCGGCCTCATTGTGCTCATTTTCCTCCCGCTCATCGACTCACTCCTCCCCACACTCCAAGGCGATCCCGCCACCATGCAGGCCGTCGAAGCGCTCATGCCGCAAGGCGAACTGCAAATCGCCTTCATCGTTTACATCTTCCAAATGGTCTCAATTTTGCTCTGCGTGGCAACAATCCTGCCCATCATCAGCCTCATCGGCCAAGAACGCCACGGCCTAGTCGACGCGATCCGCAGCACCGGAGTCCGCCGTTGGGCGCCCCTTGGGGGCGCGGTTCAAGCATGCTTTTCGACGCTTTCCTCCTGCACCATTTTCGCCATCGCAGGAGCCTTACTGGGCCTTAATATCCAAACATCTACGGTAGAAAATGGCCTGTCTTTGGTCCTGCTTTCTAGCTTGTCGATTGCCATCCATGCCTTATTTTTCCTCGGTATCGCCACCGCATTAGCAGGGTGGTTTCCGCGTTTTATTTACCTATCGTGGCTTCCCATCATCATCGCATCAGCAGTGACCTTGCTTGGCCCAGTGCTCTCCTTAAGTGATCAGCAGATGAAACTTTCTCCACTTACTCACGTGTGGGGTAATACTGATGAAGCCGTGTGGCCGTTGATTATGTTTGCAGTTTCGGGGTTCTTGTTGATTGGTTTCGGCCTACTTGGGGTGCAGCGCAGGAACCTACTTTAGTAACTGGCTAATCCACAAGTTTCGTACGATACTAGGCATTATGACTCAATCAGCCCCCACGTGTAGCCGACGTATGTTTCTTTTAGGATCTGCAACCACATTTGCAGGTGCATTTCTTGCAGCTTGTGGCACTGAACCAGATAAGGAGATTGCAGCCACTGAAGTTCCAGTAGGAAGCTCAGTCATCTTAGGTTCTGTAATTATCGCGCAACCAACCGAAGGCAACTTTGTAGCCTATTCTTCAGCATGTCCTCACCAGGGTTCGCGCATCACCAAGGTGGAGGGCGATACAGTCATCTGCACGAATCACAAATCTGTCTTCAATATTGCCGATGGCTCTGTAGTGTCCGGCCCAGCCCAAACCGGACTCACAACCACAGACTTGAAGCAGGAGGGCGATACTCTCATCGCTGCCACTCATTAAAAATGGTGATGTTTCACGTGAAACATCACCATTTTTTTACCACGCACCCCGCGCATATGAAGGAGGGTAGGGGATCTCATCTCGTTTCTTACCTAGTTCATGCGCGGCCTGCAGTGGCCAGGATGGGTAGCGAAGCGCAGCTCTACCGAGTGAAACAATATCCGCATCACCACGATCGAGATGATCCTGCGCTTGCTGCACTTCGGTGATCAACCCAACGGTGGACGTTGGGATTCCCACCTCTTGTTTGACTCGGCGAGCAAATTCAACTTGGTAGCTTGGTCCCACCGGAATCTTGGCTGGCACTGCACCTCCAGTAGAAATATCTACTGCATCTACGCCAAGTGCTTGGAGTTCTGACACAAGCTGAACAGTTTGATCCGCATCCCACGACGGTTCATCATCAATCCAATCGGTTGCTGAAATCCGGGCAATAAGAGGCATGGTGTCGGGAATGACTGCACGGATCGCTTGAGCAACCTCTTTAAAAAGTCGGGTTCGATTCTCAAAAGAGCCACCGTAGTTATCAGTCCGCTTGTTGGCTAAAGGTGTGAGGAATTGATGCAACAAGTAGCCGTGCGCTCCATGGATTTCAATCACGTCAAAGCCCGCACGCACAGCACGCTTAGCGGCAGAGGCGAAGTCTTCAATAATGCGCAAGATACCGTCTAGGGTTAATTCGGTTGGCGTATCCAAACCAGATTGAGCAATTGCACTGGGGCCGAAAGCTTCCCATCCACCTTCATTCTCTGATTGCGTACCTGGCGCGAATTCAGGCAGTGCTGGATATGTACTTGCTTTGCGCCCCGCATGGTTTAGTTGCACACCCATCAAAGAACCCTGCGCATGAACAAAGTTAGTGATTTTCTTCCACGCCGCGATCTGATCATCGTTCCAGAGACCGGTGCACCGTGGTGAGATTCGCCCCTCTGGGCTAATGCCTGTGGATTCAGCAATCAGCAAGCCGAAGCCCCCCACAGCACGTGCACCATAATGGACCAGATGCCAATCAAGCGGAACCCCATCGAGTTGATTTGCTTGATACTGACACATCGGGGCAAGCCACATTCTATTTGGAATCTCTAAGCCACGGATAGTGATCGAGGAGAGCAGTGAAGTCATGATGTTGAGGTTAGCTGAAAACTCCATATTGCCGCGCACAAAGATTCGACACTGTGACGAAACTACGTCAGGGTCAAGAGTGGGAGGTGGGGGGTGGGGGTGAGCGTCGAAAAGCAAAAATCTTTTGGGGGTGAGTTAAAGCAACGCGCGTGCGGAAGCGTCGTACACTAAAACTCATGCTTGAACGCCTCAAACGCTTAGACCCACTTATTGTCCTCATTGTGCTGGCCGTCGTGGTGGCGATTTTCATTCCGGTGCGCGGAGTTGCCGCCGAATGGTTTGATATCGCCGTGAAGATTGCCATCGCATTGCTATTTTTCCTTTACGGTGCCCGACTATCGACCCAAGAAGCCTTAAACGGCCTGAAACACTGGCGACTTCACCTCACCATTTTGGCGATAACTTTTGGAATTTTCCCATTGATCGGCATTGGACTGGAACCGATGACAGCTTTTGTTTCGGAAGATATTTATCGCGGAATTTTATTCCTCACACTCGTTCCATCCACCGTGCAGTCCTCCGTGGCATTTACATCAATTGCGAAGGGCAATATCGCCGGAGCAATCGTGTCAGCCTCACTGTCCAACCTCGCCGGAGTTTTCCTCACCCCACTGCTGATCATGCTTATTATGTCCGCAGGTGGGGGAGTCCACGTGGATTCAAAAGTCTTCCTTGATATCGCCATCCAGCTGTTGCTACCGTTCATTCTTGGTCAAGTGTGTAGGCGTTGGGTGAAAAATTTTGCAGCAAACAAAGCGACCAAAATTGTGGACCGCGGATCAATTGCCATGGTGGTGTACTCGGCATTCTCCGCAGGTATGGTCGCTGGTATTTGGTCCACAGTCAGCGTCTGGGAGATCGTCTACCTGGTCATATTCGCCATTCTGCTCGTCATTGCCATGCTATGGTTCACGCTCTTTTTGTCCACCCGACTTGGATTTAACCGAGGCGATTCCATTGCCATCCAGTTCTGTGGCACCAAGAAATCCCTCGCCACCGGACTTCCCATGGCTGCGGTGATCTTCGGTGGAGCCAACATTGGCCTGCTCATCCTGCCGTTGATGATCTTCCACCAGGTACAGCTGATGATTTGCGCGTGGCTTGCGGCTCGTTACGGCCGTGACGCTCAGGAGCAAAAAGCAAAGGCCTAATTTTCTCTCTAGCTGATTCCTCTAGGCCGATTTCGCCAGGCCGATCAAGCAGCATGAGTGGCTACCCATGTGGGTAGCCACTTTTTCTATGCCCCTACTTGGTTCATCTTTTAAAAGTGAGCCAACTCGGGTTTTAAACTTCTCACCTTCCACAGGCCGTTTAAGCGACTGCATTTTGCAGGGGCAGTATTTGTACTACTTGGGCTCTACGAGGCCGTCAGAGGCGATTCTGAAGGGGTTATCTTTTCTGGGTCTTTTTCTCCATTTTGCACCCCACTTCACCTGGCGACCAAGAACGCTAATTGCAGAGGAAGTTTTGGTCGGAAATGCCAATTTCCGGGCTTACAAATTTGCTCTGGTGACCAAGAATCTTTAGAACCCCTATGGATTTGGTTATATATGCCGGTTTTTAGGTTGCCTGAACCACAACTCAATCCAGCCTTGGCCCTACTGCTTCCTGCAACCTTCAGCCGACCTCCAGGCCATTTTTGAAGTGTTTCAAACAGCATGAATAAAACACCTTCCCCTAATAGACAGCATGGTCTAGATTGGCTTGAAACATTGATCTTTACTTTGAAAGACGGCACAAAAATGATTGATACTTTAAACGCACAAACCGCCATTGATTTAACAGATTGGCATGCATGGCATTTATCCAGAAACCGTGATGCCATTAGTCGCACAGGAGCCACAAGCTTAAGTGCCACCGAGTGGATTAGCGCCACCTCATTAAAAGATGCACATACCTTTCCATCCCTCCCCGGAAAGTGGTACCAACGCGGTGGCGGGGTAGTGGGAGCACATTTACCACCAGCCTTCGCCACAACGGGCACTGTTCAAATACATCCGGGCGAATTGTTAGTTGCCGGTGATGTCACCCTTACAGTTTTTGAACGTCTAGGCCAGTACGCTCTCCAAATTTTTGATGCACGAAACCCACAACGTTTCGAGTTTCATTCCATAGCCACATTTCCGCCTTCCGACGAATGGCGAATTGATGCTCGCTTCTTTCCAGAACCCGATACTGTAAACTCCGCCGCTGCTGATGGCGTTATTGTTGCAACCCCAACAGCCGGGTGGGTTCACTTTTTAAAAGACCGCGTAGACTATCGCCTGCGAGTAACTGTGCAGGGTAATAATTTGCGGGCACTTTTTAGCGATAACTCTTCTCAACTAGGGGTTTATCAGCACCGTTTTGTTGATATTCCCCGCCCCGACACTCACGGCAACACGGTTATTGATTTCAACCGCGCCTACTTGCCACCAAAGGCATTAAATAAGAAATTTCTATGCCCGTCACCCAGCTTGAACAATCATCTGAATTTGTCTGTTCAAGCAGGGGAGAAGTGGGTAGTTGCAGGCGCTTAAAGTAGCCAGCCAAGCCCCACGGAAAGGCTCTCTTAAATCGCCTTCAATACACGGTTAGGAAGAAACGCTTGCCCCGTTTCGCTCCGCCAATGCCGCCTGCATGACTGATGATAAAAGTCCGGGGAAGCGCTCTTCCATATCCTCACTGCGCAGAGCGCTAAGAATTGAGGTGCCCTCGTAGCGCTGAGTAATCAGCCCTGCTTCCCTGAGCACACGGAAATGGTGTGTTGAGGTGGATTTTGAAACAGGGAGCTCGAAAGCGATACATGATTGATCATCATGCCCACACGACAGTTGGGACAGAATCTGACGTCTAATGGGGTCCGATAATGCGGACATAACTGCGTCCAGATTCATCTCGGCCAGTGATGGATGTTCCAATTTGCGGGCCATGAAACCCTCCAATTGATTTCAGCAAAGTTTATTGAATTAAATACGATTCTAATCGTACCTTGCGTCAAAGCAAAGCTAGTTGTACGATCAAAATCGTTGTACGGCAAAAGTCGTATTAGTCAATTGTTGGGAGCCTAGCATGTCGAAGCTTTTCGACCCCATTCAAATCCGTGAACTTACCATTCCCAATCGTGTGTGGATGTCACCAATGTGCACCTATTCCGCACCCGTCGGTACTGGCATGCCAACCGATTTTCACCAGGCACACTATGCGGCACGCGCAGCTGGAGGCGTTGGCTTGGTCATGGTTGAAGCCACGGGAGTAAGTCCTGTTGCTCCGATTTCTCCAGTTGATCTTGGCCTGTGGGCTGATGAGCAGGTGGAGCCTTTTTCTAGGATTACGGCTGCCATCCGCGCCGGTGGGGCAGTGCCGGCAGTTCAGTTGGCACATGCAGGACGCAAAGCTTCCACCTCAGCCCCTTGGGAGGGCGGGGACTACGTTGCCCCGGAGAACAACGGCTGGGAGACCATTGGCCCCAGTGCACTAGCGTTTCCAGGGCTGCCGGCTCCACACGAGCTCACCATCTCCGAAATCGCTGAGGTAGTCCAGCAATTTGCTGATGCCGCGGTCCGCGCCGACAAGGCCGGTTTTGATGTTGTAGAAATCCACGCTGCGCACGGATATCTGCTCCATAACTTCCTGTCTCCAATATCCAACAAGCGCACTGACGCCTATGGTGGCCCTTTGGAAAACCGAGCTCGCATTGTTTTGGAAGTTATTGAGGCAATCCGTCAGGTTTGGCCAGCCGAAAAGCCAGTGTTTATGCGCATTTCCACCACAGATTGGGTTGAGGAGAATCCTCACGATGATCGCGATTCGTGGACACTTGAGCAGAGCAAGCAATTGGCACTGTGGGCTGCTGCACATGGAGTTGATCTGATCGATGCGTCTTCCGGTGGGCTCGACGTCGTGCCGATTCCACGCGAGAGGAACTACCAAACCGCCAAAGCTGCTGAGCTCCGTGCAAACACTAACGTGCTGGTTGCAGCAGTTGGTCGCATCGATGACGCGGAAACTGCTCATGACTTGATCGAGTCAGATCAGGCGGATGCCGTATTCCTTGGCCGTCCACTGCTTAAGGATCCCTCCTGGGCCAATCACGCGGCCCTGAGTTTAGGCGCCACCCCGCGTTACGTGCGCCAGTACGATTACGTGCTTTAAAAGCTTGCTTTTCGACGGCGCCAGCCACGATTTACCCAGCGCCGCCACCGCAGGTTAGGCCATGTAGAAGGGGGAATGTTTCACGTGAAACATTCCCCCTTCAACCACACTTATGAAGAAAGTGATGAGGTGTGAGTTTCCGGTGCAGCTTGCTCAGGTCGCGCCCATCCCTGGAAATGCTGGAAGTGCTCTTGGATCTGCGCACCCCACTGTGCGGGCTGGAAATTCTGAGCAATGTCGGTGAAGTGCTGGAACTGATCGAACATGGTGAACTCCTTTTTAGGGTTTTAAAAGATTTTGATGATCGCTAGGATGAGCGTGGTGAGGCTTTAAGCCAGCCGCAGCGATTCCTGTTCAATCGAAAGCTGGGGCGGACAATAAAGCCGATCATTTTGATCCGTATGAAGGATGTTTCATTTGAAATATCCTTCATACGGTTTTAGGAAGAAAGCGATGCAGTACGCTCTGGGAGGGGAGCGGCCTCTGGTCGGTTCCACTGCTCCACGTGTTGTGGGAAGTGCTGCTGAAACTGCTCTTGAATCTGTGCGCCCCACTGTGCGGGCTGGAAATTCTGGGCGATCTCAGTGAAGTGCTGGAACTGGTCAAACATGGTGAACTCCTTTTTAGGGTTTTGCGTGTGTGGTTAGGAAGAAAGAACAACTGCGCTGAAAATGTCGGAGACGCTGCCCAACACAGTGTTGAAAATATTGACGATGCATCCCATTCGAAACTCACTTTCTCGTGTCTTGCAAATCTTTCAGCGACGGCGTGTTCCGTTGCTGTGATTTGAAGTTAACACCCAAAAATTTTTTGCGACAAGCAGCGGTCTGACCAACATGCACACCTATGACCTGGGTAAATGCAAGAATCCTGGAATCCATGGGAATTTACCCGGCACCATGAGCTAGCTGTGGAAATGGCGCATCCCTTGCTCCAACGATGAAAGGTCATCTCAACCCGATTAGGAGAATTCTGCTAGCTTTCTGCTGATTAGATCGCGCCAGCTCAAGCCATATAACACCTCTGATTGCTTTACCCCGTCTCCCTGAAGCCAGGTAGTCCACTGGGCGCCTAAGACGTGACTGCAGAGTGGCGTCGAAAAGCGTTTTAATGCACTTAATATCTCGTAGGTGAATTGATTCTTTTGGGCGGAGATCAAATGGGTCTAGGGTAGAACGCAGAAATATTTCCTACGGAAGGTCCGTTATGACACCTGCAGGCCCAGTGCAATTACTCATTGTCGCTCTTGTAGTAATTGTCCTCTTTGGCTCCAACAAGTTACCTGATGTTGCGCGCTCCATTGGTCGCTCCATGCGCATCTTCAAATCTGAGATCAACGAGATGAACAAGGACTCTGATCCAGCGCCAAAGAACTAGACATATAAAAAAATCGTCTGCTTTCAACGGAAGTGAAAGCAGACGATTTTTTATTTTGGGGAAGGTGTTAACGAACGTCGATGAACTTCTTGAGCACCCAATTCTTGGCCACGATAATGATAGCGCCGAGGACAATCGCAGCGACACCAACCGTGATGAAGAAGACCTTCTCAGATCCTGCATCAGATGGATCGTAGTAACCGCCCAAGGTGCCAGACAACGAGGTACCCATGGACACAGCCATCAGCCATACCGCGAACATACGGGACTGGAATGCTTCTGGAGCGACCTTCGTTGCCAACGAGTTTCCGACAGGGGAGAGCAAAAGTTCAGCCACTGTGAACAGGAAGTAGACCCAAATGATCAACGCTAGAGGAGTGGAGTTTTCTGCACCACCGGCAAATGGCAGGAAGAAGAACAGCGCGCAGCCGATAACGATATTGGCCACACCAAACTTCACAGCGGTCGACCACTGCTTTGCACCAAGCTTTGTCCACAAGGTAGCAAAAACACCAGAGAAGATAATGATGAAGATCGGGTTGAAGGAGTTGATCAAACCTGGGGGAAGATCAATGCCGAAGAAGTTACGATCCAGGCGAGCATCTGAATAAACCGCAAGGACGGTGAACTGTGTTTGGAAGATCGCAAAGAAGAGCACACCACCAATAAACATTGGGATGAATCCCAACAGGCGCGATTTTTCCTTCGCGGAAGTCAATGGGGAAGTGTACATCTGAACAAGCAGAGCAATCGCTGCGATTAGAGCGATCGCTGCAGTGATATTAGATAGCCACTCCAACTTGATGATGCCAGTTGCAATGAGAGCAACCACTGCAGCCACGACGACGACCGCACCAATAATCCACTGCGCGTACTGGTTCTTTGGCAGTGGGTTTGGAACCGTATGTCCAGCAGCACCAATGGTGGTCTTACGCATTGCCACATATTGGATCAGACCAAGCGCCATACCAACGGCTGCGATACCAAAGCCCCAGTGGAATCCACCCCAGCCCCACAAGGCGTTAGTAACCAGGGGACCAAAGAGACCACCGAGGTTCACACCCATGTAGAAGATGGAAAAGCCAGCATCACGACGTGGATCAGTGCGGGAGTACAGCTGACCAAGCACGACCTGCGCGGCAGTTTTCACGCCACCAGAACCAAGACCAATGAGGACCAAACCAATGGAAAGGCCAACGTATCCTGGGATCAATGCCAAGGCAATGTGGCCCAGCATCACGATGACAGCAGAGTAGAAGAGTGTCCGTTCAGAACCAAGCACTCGGTCTGCAATGAATGATGCAACGAGCGATGTCATGTAGACGAAGCCACCGTAGGCACCCACGATCGACAAAGCTGCGGCTTGCCCCATACCTAATCCGCCATTGGTGACGGAGTAGTACAGGTAGAAAGCAAGAATCGACTGCATGCCGTAGAAGCTGAAACGCTCCCACATTTCCACGCCGAAGAGATTTGCCAGCCCCCACGGCTGACCAAAGAATTTCTTTTCCGAGTGCGCTTCCGCGATCTCAGACCCTAGGTGGGGGTCGGAGGGTTCGGGACTCACACCATCTTGAGTTGTGTCGGTGTTCATGGATTCCATAATCCTCCACCCAAAAGCGCAATTCCAATTATTAGCCCAACAGAGACTAATGAAGATCGCAGATTTTCAAGACCAAGAGCGCATGTTAATTACAGCAGAACCCTAAACAGCTACGAGGAATGTTTCACGTGAAACATTCCTACTTGGAACCCAGCCAGACCTCAGAAGGCAAATCCCACAGCACCACCGTAATAGAAGGCAATTTCAAACACGATATTCCTAAAATTTTCCAAAAATGGGGGTAGGGAACCGTACTAGCCGAAGCACCTCGAGCCTTTAAGCGTGCCAACTCGGGGCAGGAGCCCAGTGGGATCCAGATAACCCGATACGCATTAAAGAATGGAATAAGACACACCTATCTAGACAATTGAAATAGTTCACAGACTAACTCTCAAACACCGCCAACCATTGACGGGCGACAGCTAATTTCACCAAGTCCTCGTTAGTATCTTGGTTGCGCACATAGAGGAAATAGAAGTTTCTATCCATGCTCATGAGGCTTGCGAGGAATTGAAAACGACGTTGCTCATCCTCAGCAAGTTCGGGCACTGAGTGGCTTAGTCGTTGCATCATGGCTAGCCACTCATCTGCCACGGCAGCATCTTCTGCCATGGCTTGTTCCATTGCCCCGAATTCCTTGGCATGCTCTTTCCACATTTCTGCCATGGAGTTCAGCCAGCCAAGAATGGAATCCAACGTGTGTTCAGGAAGGTCAAAAATCTTAAGCACCGGAGCGCGCACTGCGGGTTCAATATCTCGCATTTTAGCCATCATGAGATCTGGCTTGTTGCGGAAATGAAGATAAAGGTTGGCTCGACTTCCACCGGCCGCTTGGGCGATCTGATTCATGGAGGTGGGGCCATAGCCTTGTGCAAGAAACAGCTCATGAGCAACATCAATAAATCTTCTGCGGGTTTCAGCTGCTTTAAGATCTTTAAGATTCATTGTTGAGCTCTTCTTGTTGCGATGGATGCGGTGGATGCGGGAGGACCCGAAGGGCACACCGACTAGCTTAAAGCACCGCAATCGTTTTCAAGAGCAATCGGACAAACTAAAAAATGCCAATGTTTCACGTGAAACATTGGCAAACTAGAGGGGAGCGTCGACAAGCAAATTGCTACGCGCCAGGCGCGAGAACGATGTCGAAGCGCGTGCGGGCCCAGGTCTGATCACCTAGATCGCGACCATCCGGAGTTGGAGTGCCGGGCTCCTGCTCCTCGAACTTCTTGATCAACGAGTCCTTCACACCGAACACGGAATCTCCAGCCTCGAGCTGCGGATCGCCCTCGACGAAGATGTGGGTAACCAAGGTGCGCAAGCCGGGAGCTGTCACCATGAAGTGCAGGTGCGCGCAACGAACCGGGGAGCGACCAACCGCCTGAAGCATATTACCCACAGGGCCGTCGTGGGGGATTGGGTAAGGAACTGGCGTAAGCCCCCAGAATCGGTACTCGCCATTAGCGTCGGTGTGCAGATAAGCGCGGCCCGCCATACGCTGATCGGCGTATTGGACATCATAGAGCCCATCTTCATCACACTCCCACACTTCAATCCGAGCGTTCGGAATGGGGTTGCCATCAGTATCCTTCACGGTTCCCTCCACCCATGCGGGTTGTCCTTGGGCGCCACCTGCGATGTCGCCACCTAGTTCAACTTCTGGTGCATCATCAACAAAGAAAGGGCCGAACACTGTTGCTTCGGTGGCGTTTTCATATGCCTCATTGTTTACGGCAATGGTCTGCATGGAAGCGCCCAACGTATCGGATAGAAGCACAAACTCTTGGCGCTTATCATCAGTGATGTGGCCAACTTGGGTAAGGAATTCAATGGCGTAGTTCCATTCCTCCTCAGTCAAACGAACATCCCGGATGAAATCATGCAGGTGAGTAACCAGTGATTCCATGACCTGCTTTAGGCGTGGGTCCTCACAATTAGCAAAGGATTGCAAAACGCGATCCACGAGGTCTTCTTCAACTGCATGTTGCTGTGCGCTGATGGTGTGGTGGGTGGTTGCTGATGTCATGATTACTCCTTAGATAAGTGTGTGTGATGCGCTAAGAACTGCTGGGTCTTCGCCGTTTAGTGCCGCTTCAAGCAACTTGCTGAGATTTTCTTTAGTCACTGGACGCGGATTGTTGGCAGGGACTTTCTCCAGGGTGACTTCCACGGCTTCTTCAATTCCGTCGGCACTAAAGCCGTAATCCGACAATCGCTGCGGGGCATCAACGGCCTCGCGCAGACGCTGCAAACCTTCAAGGGCAGTATCAGATCCAAACGCTGCTGCAGCTCGGCGCTCAGCTTCAGGGGCATCACCCGCGTTGAAAGCCAATACATAAGGCAGCACCGTGGCGTGGGTTTGCGCATGCGGAAGGTTGAATGTGCCGCCCAAAGTGTGGCAAATCTTGTGGTGTAATCCGGAACCTGCGGAAGCGAAAGACACAGCTGCAAGATACGCGCCGTAGAGTGCCTGGTCCCTGCCATCGATACTGTGTGGATCTGCCACGATCTTGGGCAGTCCCTCATTCAACGCGCGGATACCTTCTGCTGCCAGCGCCGCATTGATTGGATCGGCATGTGGTCCCCACAGCGAATCAATGCAGTGCGCCAAACCATTTAGCCCTGACGCCACGGACATATCAACTGGCAAAGACATGGTCAATTCAGAATCATAGATAACAGTCTGTGGCAGCACTTTTAGATCCACACCAGTTGTTTTGCGCTGCGCTTCAGTCAAACCCCACACATTGGTAGCCTCTGAACCTGCATAGGTGGTGGGCACTGCCACGATTGGCAGGGCAGTGGTCATCGCGATTGCTTTAGCCAAACCAGTTGTCGAGCCACCACCCACACACACCAGCAAATCGATACCATTATCTGCTGCTGACTGACGGGCGCGTTCAGCTACCTCGATGGGTACGTGCATAACCACCTCGTCATACCAGAGCGCTACCTCAATGTCAGAAGTTACTTTTTGAGCAATTTCTAGTTCTCGCTCACCGGCAATGACCATGACCTTCTTGGATCCGCGGAGTTCTACTTCCTGCTTCAAAAACGTACTGGACTGCCCATATCCAAACATGACCTTTTGTGGGAGGGTGTCGTGGATGAATGCGAGTGAGTTATTCACGTAAAAATCACTTTCTATGTTGTAAGAGGATGGTGAAACGATTGTGGGTTGGGAACCCTGAAGCCTGCGCTCTGCGGGAGCCCGCCCGATCTAGGCCTTCTTAAAAATCTGACCCGAGAAGATCGCGTGGTCTAGTTCTTCAAGTGAACGTCCCCGGGTTTCAGGGACAAACTTGGCCACGAAGGTCAAGGCAATTACTCCGACCACCGCGAAGATGAGGAAGGAGAATGTAATGCCAACTCCGGACACTAGGGCGGGGAAGAAGAGTGCTAGCACACCGTTGACACCCCAGCCGAAGAAGACGGAGATTCCGGTGCCGATGCCCTTCATGCGGACTGGGAAAATTTCTGCCAACCAGACCCACACTGCAACGTTAAGGAAGGTCTGCATGGAGAGCACGAATCCGACAACGAGGACCATGATGGCAATGGGGCGAGCTGCATTTCCTTCTGGAAGTAACGTGCCAGCAATTGCGATCAGAATGTGGAAGGAAGTGGTCAGGGACAAACCGATGATGAAGGTGGTGCGACGGTCAAGGCGGTCCATGTTGCGCAGTGCGATCAGGCCACCGATAACCGCTACGACACCGAAAGCAATGTTGGCCACGACTGCCATTTCTGCACTCATGCCGGATTCTTCCAGAACGCGAGTTCCGTAGTACATGATGGCGTTGATACCGGTGAGCTGCTGGGCTACGGCGACACCGATACCTGCGATGAGCAGGCGCACCAACCACTTGTTGATCAGTACTTCTTTGATGGACATGTGGGTGTGCTTTTCATCGGCTTTCTTGGTTTTAGCGAAAGCAGCACTGTTTTCAGAGTGCACCGCGATGATTTCATCCATCTCGGTTTTCGCGCGCTCTGGGGTGCGGACGGTTTCCATGACGCGGCGGGCGTCGTCGTAACGCCCCTGGTTAACCAGCCAACGTGGTGATTCTGGCATGCGTAGCATTCCGAGGAAGAGCGCGACTGCTGGCAGGGCACAAACTGCGAACATGATGCGCCAGATACCGTCGATAACACCGTGCAGGGTCACTGCAATGATCGCGTTGATCACGAAGGCTGCTAGCTGTCCGCTAACGATTGCCAGTTCATTTCGGCCGGTCAACGATCCACGAATTTCCAGAGGTGCGAGCTCGGCAAGATAGACTGGCACGACCGTGGATGCGCCACCGACTGCGAGGCCCAGCATGATGCGGCCTGCCACCAGCACTGCGAATCCTGGCCCGTAGAACTGTCCCATTTCTCCAGCGGGGGAGAAAACGACCAGGATGGATCCGATAAAGAAGAGTACCGCCAAAGAAATAATTGCTTTTCGACGCCCGATTGCATCCGAAATACGCCCAGCGAACAGGGCACCTACGGCTGCAGCGAATACCAGTGAACTGATAACAACGCCGAGCTGAAACACATTGAGCCCAAGTTCTTGTGCCATATGGCCTTCAGCACCATTGGCCACACCAGTGTCATAACCAAAGAGGAGGCCACCGAGGCAGGCGACGAGGGAGATTTGTCCCAAACGTTTTGCAGGGCGTCCTGCAATTGGTGCTGCTGTGGTCGGTTGACTTGAAGAGGCCTTGATGTCCGTCATGTTGTGTCCTTTTATTTTTATGACCCACTTAGATACTGCCTGCTGTAGGGGATTAATTTCTCTACAGATTCCTTTAATCAATCTTTCTGAACCGATTCAGAAGACCTAGGGTATAAAACGGAAGTACCAGTGATCTTGAAAAGCTTGTTCCAACGACTTAAAACAACCGGGAAGGTGACCGGCCTGCGCTTTAACGCGAGACGAGACTGTGGTTTAAATCCCGCTTAACGATTCCGGCTCTCAGCTAAGGTTGCCCCCGCTTTGAACTATCATCTACCGGACATCTTGTTCGTAAGATAAGCTTTTGTCAAGACTTTTTGTGCTGTAGGTTACTTTTTGTTGAAATAGTTGCCTAAACCAAGTCGTTTAGCCCTTAAAAGCACCCCATGTGGGGGCAAAATGAATAACACCCATTAGGAAATCGGATCAATTATGCGCACCATTCAGTTACTCAACAAAGCCGGACTCTTAGTCAACGCTCTTGCAAAAGGACCTAAAACCCACTCTGAACTGGCTAAACAACTTGGTGAGCCCCGATCTTCCATCTACCGAATAACCTCATCTTTAGAGGAAGTGGGCTTGATCCAGACCAACAACGAAGGCCAATTAGGACTTGGAGTTAGGATTCTGCATCTCGGTGAAAGCGCCGTAGATGCCCTGGTCAACCGCACACTCTTACGTCAAAACTTAGGTTGGCTTAGAGACCAATTAGGCATGACTGCTTTTTTCTGCACTGTGCAGCAAGATCAAATCATCTGCTTAGATAGACAAGAAGGTGCAGATATCGATCTCATTTACCTCGCACCTGGCCGCGTTCTCCCTTCCAAAAAGGGGGCAGTGGCTCATGTTTTACAGAGAGAGGGTCCACCCAAAAGCTGGAGTTGGGATGATGGGGAACTAGCAAGTGGTGTGGCATCAGTTGCTGTTGCAGTTAAAGACTCGAGCGGAAACATTCTCGGCGCCGTTGCAGTCGCCGGACTTAGCGCCAGCATTGGAAACAACACGGAGACAATTCGGGATGCGCTGAGGAAAACTGCTGTGTCCATTGCAGATATGCCACCAGCAACTACCGAAGAGTTCGACTCCTCACGCATCAATGAACCCAATTCCCCCTCGGTGATCGTTAAAGCAGCAACGTTGTTGGAGGTGCTGCGCCACGAAGGTCAAGCAAACTCAGCTCGACTTGCCGAAGTGCTGGGGGAGCCGATCAGTTCTGTGTACCGAATGCTGCACACGTTAACCTCAATCGGTTGGGTGGAGCAGGATGGAAAACGTGGGTCATACCGCATCGGTTTGATCATGCTCTCACTGGCTGAAGCACAGTTACGTCACATGGATTTGCGCAAAATAGCTGATCAAACCATGCGAAATATTCATGCACTGACCGGCGAAACTACATTCTTGTGCGTTCGCCACGGCATTCGCGCAGTGTGTATCGATCGGGTCGACGGTGATCGCGTCAATAGTCGCGTACTCCAATTGGGCACGTCTTTACCCCTTCATGTTGGTGCAGCCCCACGTGCTCTCCTTGCTTTTGAGGGACGTAGGGCATGGGAAACGTATGCCACCAATTTGGGATTTGAAGGCCACAATTGGTCAAAGGGACCTTCCAGGGCTGAGCTTTTCCAGAACCTCGATGAAGACCGCAGCAAAGGATTTTGCCTGGTGGACAATGAAATTACCCCTGGGATTGCTGCAGTTGGAGCACCCATCTACAACCACAGAGGAGAAGTAGTCGCAAGCTTATCCATGAGCGGACTTCGGGAGGGAATTCTCCAGGACAACAACGATGGCCAGTCCGCAGTTGAGTTGATTTTGCAGGGCTCAGCTGAGATCTCGAAAGCCCTTGGAGCAACGATCTTGAAAGACAATGGGGGCAACAAAACCTTACCCCTGCCAACCCCAGTGAGTAGTGTGGTTTAAACATTCTATTGACGTACAAAGTGATGCATGTCATGATTGAGACACTTGTCCGGTAGATGATTCTTCGTGGCTCACACCGACAGTGATCAAATTCAGCAATCAAAACCAGCCACGCTCCACCACCCATAAAATCTGCAGCACCTTAAAGCAAGCACCTTCTTTAAGGTTGCGTATTAGGAGAAAATCCCATGAGTGATCAGAAAATTGTTGTCGGCTTGCTCGGTATCACCCATCCGCATGCTTCGGCTCGTGTCCGTGCACTCCGTGAAATCGACGGGGTAGAGGTCATCGCCGCAGCTGATACCGATCCACGTCTCAACTACTTCACCGATAAATATGATGTTGAGCCTCGCGAGATCGACGAGGTCCTGAACGATGACCGCATCAACGCCATCATGGTTCACTCTAAGAGCAAGGACATGGTCCCTCACGCCAAGCGCGCACTGGCTGCAGGCAAGTCCGTTGTCGTGGAAAAGCCCGGCGGAGGCACTGTTGCCGATCTGGAAGAACTCCTTGAGCTCAAGAACGCCGCCGATCCTTCGCAAATCGTGCAGGTTGGCTACAACGTCCGCCTTTCTGAATCGATTCAGAGATTAAAAGAGCTTGTCGACGCCGGCCTCATCGGCGAAGTGGTCAGCGTGCAGGCACGTGGCGCTGCAAAAGTAGGTGAGCACATCACCGAACACCTCAATCAACCAGCAGATATGGGTGGAGTGCTGTGGATTCTTGGCTGCCACATGCTCGATGCCTTGGTGGAAGTCTTCGGCGCTCCAGAATCAGTGAACGCCAGGGTCCACAAAACGTCCAAGCTTTCCGACGAATCAAGTCGCGAAGATTCCGCATCAGCACTGTTGTACTACCCAGACTTCTCTGTCAGCTTCAGTTTCGATGGACACGACGATCTGGAGTGGTTCGAAAGTTCCCGCCTCACGGTCTACGGAACCAAGGGAATGATCGAGGCCGGAATTCTGCCACAGTCTTTACGCGTATACCTCAATGAATCACGTCAAGGCTGGCCACAGGGTTGGACCGAATGGACCCAGAGCTACTTCACCCCTCCGTTTGCTCGTACTGAATCGAATAAGTTCTCTGAGCTTCCAGAGCTGGAAAACATCAGCAACTTCCGCACCGAAATGCAGGGTTGGGTTAATTCCATCCGTTCCGGATCTAAAAATGTCGCACCTGTAGAAGATGCACTCACCGTCGCCCGCATCGTGCAGGCCTGCTATGAATCCGACAACAACCAGGGCATCGCAGTAAAAATCTAGCCGTAGAAATCTAAAGGAGTAGAAAAATGAAACCACAACTTATTGCGTCCTGCTGGACCAGCGCCGGAGATGCTGCACCTGATCGTGAAGATCTCAGCAGCCCAGTATCCCTCGATGAGCGCATCGCTCTTGTTGCCGAAACCGGTTGGGCAGGTATCGGACTTGTTCACGCAGATCTCATCAAAGCTCGTGACACCATTGGTTACGAAGAACTACGTCGTCGCATCCATGCCGCCGGAATTGACATCATTGAGGTGGAATTCCTCAATGGCTGGTGGGCAACAGGTGCCGAGCGCCAAGAATCTGATGCCACCCGTGCAGATTTGTTTGCAGCAGCCAAGGCTTTGGGAGCACCTCACATCAAAGTTGGTGCAGGTGAGGGCACCAATGGATTCGTCCCAATCGCTCAGCTCTCTAGCGCTTTTACTGATCTTGCTGCAGAAGCAGAAGATAACGGTGTGAAACTGGCACTCGAAGCCACTCCGTTTTCTCACCTGAAAACCATCTATGACGCGCTAGAGGTGGTCAGCCACTCAGATAGTCCGTCGGCAGGTCTGATGGTTGATATCTGGCATACCGCAAAAATTGGGATTCCCAACGATGAACTCTGGCGCAACATCCCGTTGTCCAAGGTCAACGCGGTTGAGGTGGATGATGGTTTTATCGACACCCCAATTGATCTTTTCGATGATTCCACCAACCGTCGCGCCTACTGCGGCGAGGGTGAATTCGATCCCGCAAGTTTCATCCGTGGAGCCATTGATGCTGGTTGGACTGGTGCATACGGTGTGGAAATTATTTCTGCGCAGCACCGAAGCCTGCCGGTAAAAGAAGGTCTGCAGCGTGCTTTCGACACCACCATCGCTGCCTTTGAGCAAGCTGCTCGTCTTGCTCCCTCCACCAACTAATCCTTTGAAAGGCTTTAAACTCTCATGACTCTTCGCATTGCCCTTTTCGGCGCTGGCCGCATTGGCCACGTTCATGCAGCAAATATTGTTGCTAACCCTGACCTGGAATTGGTTGTTATTGCTGATCCCTTCATCGACGGTGCAAAGCGCCTAGCCGATGCCACTGGGGCAGAGGCAGTTGCAACACCCGATGAGGTATTTGCCCGCGATGATATCGATGGCATTATCATCGGTTCTCCCACTGCCACCCACGTTGATCTGATCACTCGCGCAGTCGAGCATGGTATTCCTGCACTGTGTGAAAAGCCGATTGATCTAGATATTGAAATGGTCCGTGCCTGCAAAGAAAAGATTGGTCAGGGCGCATCAAAGGTGATGTTGGGATTCAACCGTCGTTTTGATCCTTCCTTTGCTGCTATTAATGCCCGTGTTGCAGAAAAAGAGATCGGTAACCTGGAACAACTGGTGATCATCAGTCGGGATCCTGCTCCTGCGCCCAAGGATTACATCGCAGGCTCTGGTGGAATCTTCCGCGATATGACCATCCATGATTTGGATATGGCACGCTTCTTTGTGCCCAACATTGTGGAAGTCACCGCCACCGGATCTAATGTCTTTAGCCAGGACATCGCTGAGTTTAATGACTACGACCAGGTCATCGTCACCTTGCGGGGTGCTGAGGGTGAATTGGTCAACATCGTGAACTCTCGCCACTGCTCTTATGGATACGATCAGCGCCTTGAAGCTTTTGGTTCTGAGGGCATGCTCGCAGCAGACAACATCACACCAACCACTGTGCGCAAGCATAATGCGGAAGGCACCAAGCAGGCTGAGCCAATCATGAACTTCTTCCTGGAACGCTATTCTGCCGCCTACCAGGCAGAACTCGCAGCTTTTGCAAAGGGAATCCGCGATGGCCAGGGCTTTTCGCCAAGCTTTGAAGACGGCGTTATCGCCCTTGAGCTGGCCAACGCTTGCCTGGAATCCGCACAAACTGGCCGCACAGTATCACTTACCCCAATCAACGCCTAGGGAGGCACTCACATGAAAAACATCACCATCGGAATGGTCGGAGTCGGCCGTATTGGTCGCATGCACATTTCCAACATGCTCGCTGTCGCAGAAGTTTTGAAAGAGCGCGACATCAATGTTGATCTTGTACTCGCAGATGCAATGCCAGGTTTTGCGGAGCAGGTGGGCGCGGACCTGGGCGTGAAGGCGGCGGAAAGCGTCGACAAGCTTATTGAGGACGGGGTGGATGCCCTTTTCATCGCAACCAGCACCGCTGGCCACGTCGATGTTTTGCGCAAGGGCATCGAAGCAAAGCTGCCGATGTTCTGCGAGAAGCCAATCGCATCTGATGTGCCTGAATCGCTGGACATCATCCGCGAAATCGAGGCGGCCGGCGCGACGGTGCAGGTTGGCCACCAGCGTCGTTTTGACCTCGGCTACCAGGAAGCTAAACGACGCCTAGAAGCAGGCGAACTCGGCTGGCTCCATTCCCTCAAAGCCGTATCGGGCGATGCGTTCCCACCACCAGTATCCTATTGCGCCACCTCAGGCGGCCTTTTCCGCGACATGTCTCTGCACGATTTCGACATCATTCGCTGGCTGACCAGCCAAGACATCGTTGAAGTTTTTGCCAAAGGCAGCAACAATGGCGATCCAGAAATCGGCGCAGTCGGAGATATCGACACCGGAGCAGCCATGCTCACGCTTGCCGACGGCACCCTCGCCACCGCCATCGCCACCCGCTACAACGGTGCTGGCCACGACGTTCGACTCGATGTAATGGGATCCAAGGACTCCGCCATCGTTGGTCTTGATGAAAAAGCCGCATTCGCATCAGCCGAAGAGGGCATCACGTTCCCATCAGGTGAATCGCACCCAACTTTTGCTGAGCGTTTCGCCGATGCATACAAAAATGAGTGCATTGCATTCGTGGAGTTGATCCTGGGAGAGCGGGAAAACCCATGTACTCCTTTGGATGCGGTCGCCGCAGCGATCGTCGCCGATGCAGCTCAGTTGTCGTTGGCCACCGGTCAACCAGTAAAGATCCCTACGGTACGTGACATCCTTGATGGTTCCGCCGAGCCAGTTGAGGTGCGTGCATTGGTTCCATCTGCTTAAAGGTTTTGGTCGACTCACTGTTGTGGGTCGGCTTTTTGCATGCTGTTTAAACCCGACTTGAGCCAATCTCATTAGAGGAAGATCACATTGGCTCTTGAGCAGTGCAGATTTTTGGCATGGAGGACAATTTCGGCAATAGTTTGCCATGAAAATGAGCGATAGGCGTTTATCGATTGTTTGAGGCCTCGAGTTTTCTGGATGAGATTTGATATGCGGTTGACCTTGAAAACCCGTTAGAAGCGCTTCTGGGGAGGTATGACTTTTCACGCTAACGGCCTAAATTTGAGAGCGACCACACCAGGAGACCCAGAATCCTTAAAAAAGTGGATGCTGGGTCTCTGTGTTTGGTATTGAACGCGATACACCAAACCAGGAGACCCAGAAACTTCGAAAACGTGATTTCTGGGTCTCCTGGTTTGGTCTTATGCCGGTCTTATGCCGTTAAGTGCACGAACGCCTAGATCCGCACGGGGCAAACAGCTATTTCGGCACTAATTCGGCCCAAGTCGGGTTAGACGGTTCAGTTGTGCAAAACCCGTATTCAGGTTCAGCCGACTACATCCAGCTCACTATACGCAAATCTCTAAAGCTGAGGTTGAGGGTTTTCCGTATGGCTCGCAAAAACACCCCTTCTGTTTTGGCGCCTAACGGACAAACAGGCACACTCGCATACTTGAACCCATTTAGACCACATCGACCCCTTAAAACGGCACAGAAAGCATTTTCATCTAGAGAAGCGTCTAATTCATCTTTGAACTACCAAAAATCAACGCGAGTTTCGCCCACAGTTCATATGAATTTAATTAGAAACTTTTAATATATCTCCCAGGTGTTGGACATTCTTTAACTTGGTTATTTTCAACCTCATCCTGCTGAAACAGCGGAATGAGGTTTAGCTTTTTGCCACATGGTGTCCGCATGAACATTTCTAATTCAACATTGGACCTTGAGGAAACTCGTGAAAATTTCAAAGCTCGGCCTGAGGATCGCAGTAACAGCAACTGCAACCACCACGGCGCTTACACTCGGCAGCTCGCATATGGTGGTTGCTCAAGAAACTGATCTGCTTGGGAACGTCGCAGAAGCATTGATGGCCGTTCCGTCTGACTTGGTGGTTACGGAAATACTTCCTGATAACACGGGATATGATAATTTCGAATTTTTTGAAGTTCACAACACTGGCACTTCGCCTGTCACTATTGGGGAGGGGGAGTACACCTTTTCCTATTCTTATGATGATGCTGCCGATACTTCCCGCGATAAAGCACTAGATCTTGGTGAAACAATCACGGTTGATGCGGGGGAGACCATCGTGGTGTGGATTGAGTACTCCACTTCCACTGTTGATACTGCCGCGTTTAGTGAACAAGAATTCCGTGATTTTTATGGGATGGATTCTTCTGCACGTATCTTCCGAGCAACGGGGCAATCAGGTCTGGCCAACGGTGGGGATCGTGGCATTCGTGTCCTTTACAATGGTGAAATTTCTGGGTGGTCTCATTACCCATCGGATAGTGCTGCGGCACAAAAAGGTATTGATTTCGCACTACCGCAAGTTGGTGAACAGGCCAGTGTTCCTGTGCGCACTAAAACTGATCCCACTCCAGGAATGATTACTGCGGATCAACTAATCCCTGGAGGTCCCACAGCTCCAGACGAGCCCGAAGATCCTGCAGGTTCACTTTTTGAAGGACTCACTTCTCCTTCCACCGCTGCGCCACTGATTCTTACCGAGCTGATGGTCAACTCCACCAACATTGGTAGCTCTGATGGTTTTGAGTATGTGGAAATCACCAACACCACCGCTGAACCAATTGATTTTTCTGACTACACCTTGAACTACCTGTATCCACAGGACGAGTTCACCAATACTAACGCTGCAGTATGGGCTGCAGAACCTGGCGATGTGATTATTGAGCCTGGAAAATCTTTGGTGTTTTGGATTAAAAATGGCCCCAACGATGATGCAACTGTTGCAGATTTCAACGCGGAGTATGGCACTAACTTGGAGGCTGGGAAGGATCTTGTAGAGATTTCTTCCGGAGGCATGGCCAACGGTTCCGCCAGGGGAATGCAGATCCAAACCAACACTGGTCACATGGTTAACCGTGGTTTTTACAACATGGCGGGCGCGTCTGATGTGAAGACGAACCAGGGCTTGCACTATGTGGTGGATGAGTCTGATCTGCAAAAACAATCACTTCTTGGCAGTGGAGCGCCCACCCCGGGCAGGGTACACAAAACACAACTTCCCAACCCGTTGTCTCCCGTGGTGGCTGACTCTTCGGCGCCAAACATCACCGATAACACCGCAGGCAGCATCAACCCTGCAGAGCCTTTTACTTTTTCTTTCAACATCGCTGACGATATCCAGGTCCGCACAGCAACATTAAATGTCACGTCCAGCGCTGGTGAAGCTGCCACAACAATTAACCTCACCGAGGACAACGGTACATTCAGCTGGACTCTGCCTGCTGCTGATCTCACCGGTAAATCGTGGTTCGAATACACTGTGTCCGCCACCGATGGTTTCAACCATGTCACCACGGAACCGGTGCGTGTCAACGTCGACGGCGCCAACACCGACCCCTTGCGCATCAACCTTGAAGAAAACCAATGGGTCAGCGGCACCACCGATGTCATCGGCGCGTCAAATGTTTTTGGGGACAAGCTTGAATTGCTTATCGACGACGCCCCCGCCGTCACCAACTCCAGCTTGTCAGCGGCCCCGACGTTTGCCATGGAAGTAACCCAAACCGATACTTTCTTCCGCAACGGCATCCTCGCGGGTGGGGAAGAGCTTCATATTTTTGATCAGGGTACTTACGCCAATATCGAAACCATCTCCACACCAGTTCCGCTGTATCACATCAACGAGGACGGAACCCTCACTGTCAGTGTGTATGCGGGAACAAAGGCTGCACCTGAGATTGATTTAGATGAAAACAATGATGATTTCCAGATCCGAAACCTCCGCCTCATCCTCCCTGATGGTCGCACTCTGACCCCTGCCGGCATTACCGATTCCAACGCATGGCTAAACATGGGAGACAGTGCCGGAAAGCTCGATTTTTTCGACGCCACATTCACTCTTCCCGAGGATGCTTTCACTGGCGTTGCCCATGCTTGGGATACCACTGAGAGCACCGACGGCGAGCACTACATCACCATTTCACGCGAAGACGGCGAGAGCATCAGCCGCACTGTTCGGGTCGATAACACCGCTCCGGAGCTTGCGGTTTCTGGTGTCGAAGAAGGACAAGAATTGCGCGGCGCCGTCGAAATCAACGCTCAAGCAAGCGATGCGGGTGCCGGGGTAAAAAGCATTGAAACGCTTCTCGACGGCGAACGCGTACAACTTCCACTAACTACCGGCTCCATCGCTTTGGATAAAGGGGAGCACACCTTGGTTATCCGGGCGGAAGATGAAGTAGGAAATCGCACCGAGAAAACCATCACGTTTAGCACTCCGGATGAAAACCCCATCAGTGGTGATTACGCTCCAAGCAATGGCGCCACCGTAGATGTCGGTGACGTTAAGTTATCTGCACGAGCAAGTGATCCAAGTGGTGATGCACTCAAGATGACATTCCTGGAAGCCGATGCACCGAAACTGGATAGTGGTCGCATTCGAATGTCATCCGGAACGGTGGAAGATGCCGGAAGTGTCAAGCGTAATGAGGCGAAATTGTTGGAGAGGGGAGACGTCGAAAAGCTATCTAGCCTGGATGGGCTGGGCGTGGAAGTTGCCTCCGACGCCGCGTTGCCGTACCAGCTTTTTGAGGTCGATGCGGCGGATGCGCTCGCAGCCGACACCGATGTGCGGCTGAATTGGGCAGGTTCGGCGGATGGTCGCGCGCAGGTGATCATGTATGTTTTCTATGGCGAGGCGTGGGTTGAGGTGGATCGTTACTTGACCGGCGATGAGCTAGAAGAGTTTACGTTGCAGGGCACCGTCAATGCCGAAAAATTTGCGATCGACGGCACTGTCACCGTATTGATTCAGCACTCCGAAGGCTTCGCTGGAGCGGATCATTCAACCAGAATTTCCGACGTGACCGCAGCGCACCCGGATGATGTGGCCCGCTCTGAGTATAATTTCACCCTCGCGTGGGAGTCTGACACCCAGTACTACAACCAGGAATTCCACGAGCACCAAACCAAGATTCACGATTACCTTCTTGCGGAGCGGGAGAATAAGAATATCCAATTCCTCTTCCACACTGGTGACGTTGTTGATGACTGGGATCAGCCAGCACAGTGGGATGCAGCTAACCCCGAATATCAGCGTCTCGACGAAGCCGGGCTGCCATACTCCGTGTTGGCGGGAAACCACGATGTAGGCCACACCAGCAATGACTACACCGAGTTCAGCCGCCACTTCGGCGAGCATCGTTACGCAGACAACCCGTGGTACGGCGAATCTTACAAAGATAACCGAGGACACTACGATCTGTTTTCTGCCGGCGGAATTGACTTCATCAACGTGGCGATGGGCTGGGGTCCAGGAGATGAAGAAATCGCGTGGATGAATGATGTTCTAGCCAAGCACCCCGAACGCGTGGCGATCATCAACCTTCACGAATTCATGCTTACCACTGGCGGACTGGGACCCATTCCGCAGCGCATTCTTGATGAAGTTGCAGCGACAAACCCCAATGTTCGCATGATCATGTCCGGCCACTATCACGATGCTTTCCAACGCACCGACTCTTTTGACGATGACGGCGATGGGGTAGATGACCGCACTGTCACCTCGATGCTTTTCGATTACCAAGGACTTCCAGAGGGCGGACAAGGATATCTTCGACTTCTACACTTTGATAACCAAGGTCAGAAAATGATGGTGCGCACCTACTCACCATCACTTGAAGATTACAACTCTGACGATCCTTCACTGATGGGACCAGCGGATGATCCAAACATGTACCAAGAGTTCGATATTTCCTACGAGCAGCTAGGCATTAAACCGGAGGGTCGAACACTCATCAGTGATTCTTTCAGTGCCGATTTTCTCACCAGCAACGAAATCGGAGCAGTGGAGAACACCCCTTCAGGTGAGGTTGCTTCTGTGGTGTGGAAAGACGTAGCTGAAGGCCGCCATAGTTGGTTTGTGCGTTCGGAAGATCAATATGGAGGCATAGAAATTTCACCGGTACAATCCTTCATCGCTGGGGAAGAGGCTAATGGAAACGAGCCGGGTGTTGGAAGTTCCAGTGGCAGTTCATCCCACGATCTATGGGGTGCGATTGCAGGATTCTTTGCTGGGGCAGCGGCCTTAGCTGGTGCGGCATTTGCGTTTGTCCCTGGAATTTGGGATTACGTGGTAGGCGCATTCAAGCGATAGAAATGGAGAATCCTCCACGCCGGGTAGGTGTGGAGGATTTTTCAATGTTTCACGTGAAACATTGGGGAGGTGCCGGACATATTTTCAGAATCTATTTTCCGGATGTTTCACGTGAAACATTGGGAGTTTTGCGCGGGAGTGAAGTGGGATGAATTAAACCAAAACTTCTTTAAAGGGCAGGTTATAGTAACTTCAGTTAATTAATGAAGCTGCTACTTTCTCAATTTAGGAGCACTAATGATCCTTGCCGGTATTCAATTTCGTGCGATTTCCCTGAGCAAACTTCTACCTATTTCTTGTTGCCTTTCCTTGGCATTAGTAGGGTGTAGCAACACCTCAGGCATCGCTGCTTTCGACGGACAAAGCCCCTCGAACACAACGTCACAGGTTTCACCCACCGCGCAAATTACCTCTGCCGAACCAACTCCCGAGGAAGTTCTAACCACAAATGCAATTGCTGCATATATGGGGATTCTTTCCAATCCGAGCACATATCCCGTTAGCGAGGCAGCGCAATATGTCCCCAACGGCACCTATTCCTACGCTGTTGTAGAGGCGACCTCCGATTCCATTCCAGAACTCCTGCTTCGAGTAAACAGTGCAGAATACTCACCAGTTTTGGTTTTCACCTACGACGAAAATACAAAAACAGCGGTCCAAGCAGAAGGAGTATTCATCGATGGCGCCTCCGGGGCAGGAGGGGCTCGATCCCGGATTAGAGCATCAAATTCAGGGGTTGGAATCTATCAAGTCGACTGGAATTCTTTAAGAGAAATAGCCCAAAACACACTATATGGAATTCAAGACAATACCTTAACCAAAGTCTCAGGGCCGGAAGAATTCATCTTCGCTAATTCCATGCCTGATCATCATGAAATCTCATGGATCAGTGCCAGCGATAAATCCGGGCTTTTCACCATCCAAAGAGGTGATACCAGTATTACACCAACCCTGCCCACGTCCACCCAAGCACCAGCCGCAAATCTGCATCACTTCAGCGGAATGGTGACAATGCAAACCGCTAATGAACTCATGAAAGGGGATCCGACACCAAACGGGGAGCCTGCCACCGACCTCTATCTCGTGCTTGTTCTTGATTCCCCAATCGAAATCACCGCACAAAAGGAAGGATCAGCCGCTCAAACGAGCACCATTTCTGAGGTGAGTCTCGGACAGTACATTCCTACCAACGGCGATAATGAATGGTTAAATTTCCTCAACACCCACGTAGAGATCACCGCAAGCGCAGACCAGGTGCGGTTCCCAACTGACACCGGCCTTCCTCTTGGCATGCTTCGTCTTGGCGATTATGTGAGCCTCCGCGTACTATAAACCGGCGCAGCCAGGCGTCGAAAAGCGCTTTTCGACGCCCCCAGCCACCAAAAAAAGCCCGCCTTGCAGCGGGCCTTAAGGGTTTACCGGACCCGGGCTCAATGTTTCACGTGAAACATTCTATTGCGCAGCCTTGGAATCTCCATCGATGGGGAACTGCTGGCCAGAAATCGTCCTCGCATGTGGTCCTGCAAGGAAGACCGCCAAGGCCGCAATATCTTCTGGATCGGTGAATTTCTTAATGGATTGATTCGCTAAACCGGCTTCCATCTCAGCCTCAACACTTCGCCCAGAAACTTCCGCCCGTCCAGCGAAAACCTGCTCGAGGCGCGGTCCATTCACTGCGCCGGGATGAATGGAGTTAACCGTAATTCCAAACGGACCAAGTTCAAGTGACAGCGTTTTGGTAAAGCCAATCAAACCCCATTTCGAGGTTGAATAGGCAATACGGTTGGGGTAGCCGAAACGCCCAGCGAGTGACGACATGATCAAGATGGAACCACCAGAGGTTTTCAACAACGGCACAAAATGTTGCACAACATTGAATGAACCAGTGAGGTTAATATCCATCACGGCTTTCCACGCGCCTGCATCATATTCTTCGACCGGGGCAGTAGGGCCAGCGATACCAGCATTACTTACCAGCACATCAAGCCCACCCCAGCGGTTTTCCAAGTCTGATGCAAGTGCGGCTATATCTTCAACGGAGGTAACGTCTCCGATGCTGGTGCTTAAATTCTCGTGGGAACCGGCAACCTTGTCCACTGCTTCGGCGCTGACATCCACAATGTGCACCAAGCTGTTTGTATTGAGAAATGCTTGAGCTATAGCCCAACCAATCCCTCCGGCACCGGCTGTGATCAGCACTCGTTGTTGTGACATAAGTTTTTATTCCTTTGCTTCAGATCGTTGTTGAGCGTATTCCTTAAACCAGGCGAGGGCGTCTGGGTTTTTTACAGAATCAGGGTTGACTTCCCGCCCTGCAGACTGCGGACTAAAGAATTTCTTCAAGGGCACTTCGAGGCGCTTCATGGTGTGGGTGACTGGAATATCGGGGGCAACGATGATCTCATCAGGGACGTGGCGAGCACTTGTGCGAGCTCGAAGCGTGGTGCAGATCCTCTGTTGGAGGGCATCATCTAGCTCAACCCCATCTTCCAGAACTACGAACAGCGGCATCCAATATCCACCGTTGTCCTCTTCGATACCTAGCACAAGGTAGTCGGATAGTTCTTCAATATCAGTCAGTGCATCGTAAATATCAGAAGGTCCGATTCTCACACCTTGTCGGTTGAGGGTGGCATCAGCTCTGCCGTGAACAATGAACTCTCCACTGGAAGTGCGGGTGATCCAATCACCATGCATCCAAATCCCTTCACCTTCAGTGAAATAAGAGGACTTGTAGCGAGATCCATCTGTATCACCCCACAACATCACTGGCATGGAGGGAAGCGGCTTTGTCACAGCCATGGCTCCCACCTGATCAATTTGTGGCTGACCGTCTGCATCGTGAGCTTCTACGGCCACGCCTAAAAGTGGGCCTTGCAGATAGCCCAGGTGAACCGGCTCCATGGGGTTTGAGCCTAGGAATCCACCGCAAATATCAGTTCCGCCAGAATCAGATCCCAAGTGCACATCTGATTTCACGGCATCGTGCACCCAGCGCCACGTGCTTGGTGGCAGTGGGGAACCGGTAGACAAAATGGAACGCAGTGCAGAAAAATCACGACCTGCTCGGGGATCAATTCCTGCTTTTTCCACCATGGTTAAATAGGCAGCTCCAGTGGCAAACATCGTCACGCCGAAATCAGAAATGATCTGGAAGTGATGATCCTTGCCGGTGACTTTTGGTGAGCCTGCATAGGTCACTACTGACGCTCCGGCAAGAAGATTTTGCACCAGGGTGTTCCACACCATCCATGAGGTATTCGCAGCAACGTAGTAGACATCGCCGGGACCAATATCTTGGTGGAGGGAAATATTCTTTAGTCCATCTAGGACCATTCCGCCGTGCCCATGAACAATGCCTTTGGGTTCACCGGTAGTTCCGGAAGAAAAGAGAATCCACAAAGGATCGTTGAAACCAACGCGTTCATATGCAGGTGCGTGTGGCTTGTTCACACACTCGTCGAAGGCTAGTCGCTTCACGTCTTTACCCGAAACTACTCCTGGCTCGCGTTGAGTATCCAAAATACGGACAAGTACAGTTGCGGAAAGTGAAGGCAGGCCTGCTTCCACCTCAGCGGTGTGTTCACGGCGATCAATTTCTTTACCACCGAACACATATCCATCACTGGCCACTAGAACTTTAGGTTCCAGCTGCTTTACTCGGCGGATACTTGCTTCAGCAGAAAGGTCTGGAGAGTTAATTGTCCATACTGCACCGATGCTGGCAGCAGCTAGAAGACCGATGATTGCTTCAGGAACATTCGGCAGCACAGCAGCGATGCGATCTCCGCGCTCAACACCAAGTTCTTTAAATATTGCAGCAAGGGACGCCACTTGGGATTCCAGCTGAACCCAGCTCAGCACCGTGTGGCTTCCATCTTCTTCTACTTGGTAGATGGCAGGCTCATTGGCAAGCAGGGGGTTGTGCGCATGTCGGAGAACATTTTCAGCGAAATTCACCCTTGCTCCGGGAAACCAGGATGCAAATGGCATGACGTGTTCTTTGAGTACTTCAGAAGTGTCAAAGCCTTCACCAATGACATCAAAATAGCTTTGGATAGAACGCCAGAATGCTTCTACTTCTGTGACAGACCAATCCAGCAAAGAGTGGAAATCAGGTAGTGAACGTCCCGCAGGAACTTCTGAGTAGCGGGCGAAATCAGCCATTCTTGATGAACGCACTTGTTCTGGCGTTGGGTTCCAGGTGATGGTTGCTTCCGGTGATTCAGGGGCAAAGGCGGTTGACATGAGTGACCTCCGTAAAAAAAATTAAAAAGTAGTTTTAGCCAGCAAGTGTTGCTTTAGTGCGGCCAAGCAAAAGAGTCAGTGCAGCAACACCTGCGATCATCAAAGGGATAGCGAAGTAGAGAAATACCTTTTCTGGTTCTGCACCTGCGGCGAGGATGTATCCAACGATGATGGGTGCTGCCACAGAGACCAGGCGTCCGATACCGATCATCCAACCGATGCCGGTGGCGCGTGCCTTTGATGAGTAGATGGTTGGTGCGACGGCGTAGAAACCTGCGATAGCTCCGGTGGTGAGCACTCCGAGGACGAAACCAACCATGATGGCAACGGGGATAATGCTGAAGACCATACCGAAGATGATGTATGCGGCTGCTGCGGCAAACAAGGTGATAAAGAGCAGGTGGCGTCCGCTAAATCGGATCGCAAGTGCTGCGAATACGAAGCAGCCCAACACGCCACCGAGGTTTGCGCCGATACCCATTGTGGTTCCAAGCTGTGGGTCACCACTGACATTGGTCAAGATGGTGGGGATCCAGGTGTTAGCAAAGTAGTATGCAGCCACAAGGAGTGCGTAGCCAAGCCACAATGCCATGGTCAGGCGAAGGGTTGGTGGGGAAAGAACTTCGCGGATGATGTTTTTAGTGCTTACGCGGTCTTCTTCAGTAATGGTGCGCTCTGGCAGTGCGTCTAGTGGCGCAACGTTCATCTTGCCCAGAATCTTGTTGACACGCTCAAGGGCACGGTTTGGTCGACGGCCCAGCAGGTAATCCAAAGATTCTGGTAGCAAAGCAAAAGCGCCGATGAGTGCAACAACAGCCAGGATGGTTCCAGCGATAAACATGGAATGCCATCCGAATTGTGGGATTAGTGGCCTGGCAATAAATCCTGCGACTGTAGCACCGATGGGGTAGCCGGCTGCGTAAATAGCAATCGCTGTGGTGCGTCGTTTATCAGAGGAGTACTCCGCAACAAGAGCATTGAGGTTTGCCATCATTCCGCCGATGCCTAAACCGGTGACGATGCGCCAGACGATAAGCCACAGTGCTGTGGGTGCCGTCAACGTTAGCGCCATACCCACAACGATGAGTGTGAGCATTGCCAAGGTAAGGGGGCGGCGACCAAAACGGTCGGCGAGGGGAGTAAGGAAGATGGAGCCGATGGCCATGCCAAAGAGGCTGCCGCTGAGCACATAACCCAAAATGTCTGGGCTGATTCCTAGTTGTTCCTGGATTTGTGGTGCTGCGAATGCCATGATGCCCACTTCAAAACCGTCGAGGACCACCATCAGCAAGGCAATGGTGACGGTGACGATTTGGAACTTAGACATCTTATTGGAGCGGACTTCAGCAAGGATTTGCTCTGGCCCTCTAACCGATTGGTTGATTGTCGCGGTCATGGTGACCTCCCGATCTTTCATCTATGAGTTGAACTGCACCTACTAAACAATGTGAGGAGCATCATAAACAGACTGTGATCCGGATTGCATTGACTCAAGAAGAGGTTCCGTATGAAGGAATTCACGACGCAACCTTTAAACAGCAAAATCCGCCCATTTCCCCGTTCCCGCCCCAATACCCAGGCCTATCACCTGCGTAAACAAAATAATTTGGGGGCAGATTCCTTAATTAGGAATCTGCCCCCATTAGAGCTTAAGAGAAAAGAATTTCTTCAACTTGTGCTGTTGCTTTTCTCAAACCATCGACATACTCCGGTAACCGATTCTTGTCATAGCGTGAAACCGGGATCGCAAGAGTCATCGCCCCCACTGGCCGCGCATCACTGCCTAGAATCACCACACCAACGCCGACCACGCCCTGCTCAGTTTCCTCCATGCTCACCGCGTAGCCATCACGGCGAACTTGCGTCAGCATGCGTTTTAACATTTTCAACGAAGTCACTTTGCGGGTCGGCCATTCAATAAGACCTCGCCTGTAGATCTCTTCTACTTCCTGGTTGGATAACCTGCCAAGAATCACCTTGCCACCGGAGGAAACGAAAGCGGGCATTTCATCACCAACCCGGCGCGACACCCTCAAGATGGCGTCTGATTCCACTCCATCGAGAAATCGAATATTTCCACCACTCAAGACCATGACTTGCACGGTTTCTCGAACTGAAGCATTGAGCTGTGTCATGGGATCCATTGCTGCAGCCCTTAACACGTCGTGGCTTATCTTGGGTTGCTGTGATCCCATGATGATGCCACCCAAGCGGTAGCGGCGTGAGAAGTCCTGGATGGCAAAACCTCGCCTGGCCAAGGTAGAAAGCAATCGATGAGCTGTTGATGCCGCAATATCTAGATACTCTGCTGCTTCTTTTACTGAAATGGAGTCATGGTCACGCAAATAGAGCAGCAGGCGAAGCGCGCGATCAACTGACTCGACAGGCGCAGCATCCGGGTTGGGGGAAGTCATTGCTACTTCTTAACGCCTAGTGCACGCAAAGCGTTGTCTTTGAAAATTTTCGGACGCACCTCATCTTTAATGGGCAGCTCTTCAAAATCTGCAAGCCACTTTTCAGGCGCAAGCAGTGGGTAGTCGGTTGCGAAAAGGACTTTGTCAGAAAGCATGTTGGACATGTAGCCAACGAGCGACTTGGGGAAATACTTTGGACGCCAGCCAGAGAGATCAATGAATACATTGGATTTGTGGATGGCAATGGAATTGGCTTCATCCTGCCACGGGACTGAAGGGTGTGCCATGATGATGCGCAGGTTGGGAAATTCGGCTGCGATATCGTCTAGCAGCAGCGGGTTGGAGTAACGCAGTTTAATGCCACCACCTCCGGCCATACCTGCGCCGATGCCATTTTGGCCGGTGTGGAAAAGTGCCGTGACACCCAGATCGGACAGTGTTTTCCACAGTGGTCGGTACTGCGGGTCGGAAGGATCAAAACCTTGCAGCGATGGGTGGAACTTCATGCCCCACACGCCTAGATCTTCCACCTGCCGGATTGCCTCTTTAATCGCATCGTCACCGGTGCGGGGATCAACGCTTCCAAACGGAATCAGCACGTCATTGTGCTTTTGCGTGCCGGCAACTAGATCATCAATAGAGTTGGGAAGATGGCCCAGCTGGGTGCGCGCATCCACGGTAAACACCACGGCAGCCATGTTGAGCGAGCGGTATAAATCCGCGATTGTGTCAATCGACGGAACTCTTTCACCACCTTTAAAGTACGCTGCGGACGCATCCATGAATTCTTGTGGCATGGAATGATGCCCGCAGGTATCGGTTTCGTAGTGAACGTGAACGTCGATCGCCTTGATGGCGTCGAAATCTACAGCTGATTCATAACGCATGGTGTGAATTCTTTCTGGAGGAATCAAAAGGTCACTGTTAGCGTAAATCAATGTCGTGGATCACAAAGGAAATTGGGAGAGATTCCGGTAGGAGGAATCGTCGATAAGCGCTTTTCGACGCCCCCAGCCACCTACTAGGCCCAGCCTGCAGCGGGCCTTTTACAAGCCTTTTTATTAAGGTTTGCACGCACTTTGCCTGGCGACCAAAAACGCTTATCTGCATCCAGGTTTTGGTCGTCCACGCCGGTTTTAGAAACTGCCCCCACCCAGATCTTTAAAGCTCAGCCCCGGTGCGGTTACTTTTGCACCTCAACCAACACACCATCGGAATCGGCGTAAATCATCGCGCCGGGATGGATGTCCACGCCGCCGAAGTTGATGGTGATGTCCTCGCGCCCAGCGCCATCTTTCAGGCTTCGCTTCGGGTTGCTTCCTAAGGCTAGGCAGCCAAAGGGGAGGGCGGCTAGTTCATCGCGGTCGCGGATTGTGCCATTGATTATCGTTCCTGACCAGCCATTATCCAGCAGAATCTTGGCCATGTTTCCGCCGAGCAAGGTGCAGGCGAGAGATCCGTGGCCGTTGACAACCAGGACGCGGCCTTCGCCTTTTTGCTGCATGATGGTTTTGAGCAGCCCATTGTCTTCAAATAGATCAACGGTGTAGGCGGGTCCTGAGAAGAATTCGATGCCACCGAAATTGTGGAAGTCGATGGCCAAGGAATTGAAGGCATCTCCGTGAACATCGTAGAGGTCAGAGGTGCGTTGGAGGTTTTCGGTAGTGGTCATTGCATATGCCTTTCTAAAGGATTGAATCGAGAATTTTTGGAATTACGCCGCCGGAGCGAAGCAGATCGACGTCCATGCCGGTTTCTACACCTGCTGTGGCAACGAAACTCCAGGTTGTATCTGGTTGTTCCACCGTTACGGTCACACCACCCCGGGGAACCAGAACATCTAGATCGTTGTCAATGAGGATCCGGGTGGAGGCTTCGATGGTGCGCAGCTTTTGTTGGATTTCTGCAGGAACCACCAACGGCAAAATACCCATGCCAATGAGGTTGGAGCGGTGAATGCGTTCAAAGCTAGAGGCTAAGACTGCACGAACTCCCAAAAGTTGTTGCACTTTGGCAGCCCAGTCCCTGGATGATCCCATGCCATAGCGATCACCAGCGATGATGACAACAGCCTGGTTGTCTTTCTTGTACTGTTGCGCTGCATCGCAGATGGGCATCAGCTGACCCGTTGGGCCATGTGTTGTCATGGCTGTTCCGGCATCGACAGCCAAATTGTTGACTAATGACTTGGCGTAGTAGGCGCCACGGACCATGACTTCCCAGTTGCCGCGTCGAGAAGCAAAAACGTTGAGGTCATCGCGCTTCTCGCCACGCTCGACGAGGAAGTCAGCAATAAAGCTGTCTTGCGGGATCGCGCTGGCAGGGGAGATGTGGTCGGTGGTGACATCATCGCCCAGCACCGCAAGCGGATAGGCTTCCAGCAATTTTTCCGGCGCGGCGTTTAACCGGGAAGCAAACGGTGGGGGACGCAAAATAGTGGAACCTTCATCCCACGGAAATAGCGGGCTGGTTGGGGCATCAATGCTTTGCCACAACCGGCTATTTGAAGCGTGCTGGAAATCGCGGTGGAAGTCTTCTGGATCAATCGCCTGCTCAAGGACGTGATCCACCTCTTCAGGAGTAGGCCACAGATCAGCTAAAAATACCTCTTGACCTGTAGCATCAATGGCAATCGGCTCCGTGGAGATATCTTTGTTGGCATCTCCTGCCAACGCGTATGCCACCACAAGGGGAGGGCTCATTAAAAACCCAAACTCTAAATCGGGGTGCACGCGTCCTGGGAAGTTTCGGTTTCCAGACAGCATGGCAACAGGGCGAGAGGAACCTTCACGTCGCACCTGTTCAATCACCTCTGGCAACGCACCGGAGTTACCAATGCACGTGGCACAACCAAATCCGACGATATCGAAACCCACCGCAGAAAGATCTTCATCCAGGTGAGACCGCTTGAGATAAGACTGCGCAGCAGGGGATCCAGGCGCCAGGGAGGTTTTCACCCACGGTGCCGGTGTTAATCCGCGAAGGCGAGCTTTACGAGCAAGCAGGCCGGCGGTGATCAACAACCTTGGATCGGTGGTGTTGGTGCAACTTGTAATAGAAGCCAATGCAACTGGATACTCAGGCAGTGCCCATTCGGTGTCCGCATCACGATGGGGAGCAGGGCCTTCGTTGTTAAGAGCACTTGGGATCGAGCCCAAATCAATACGGTCCTGTGGGCGACGTGGACCTGCCACACTGGGGGTTAGTGATGAAAGATCAATGCTGATCGTGCGGCTAAACAGGGGATTAGCTTCAGGGTTAAACCACAAGCCAGAAGCTTGAGCGTAGGTTTCTACTAACTCTTGCTGCTCCCCGCTACGCCCAGTGGATTTCAAATAGGTAAGAACAGCGCTATCAATGGGGAAGTAGCCTGTCGTTGCACCATATTCTGGAGCCATATTGGCAATGACAGCACGATCACCAACACTTAAAGAGCTAACACCAGGCCCATAGAACTCTACGAACTCTCCCGTTACACCAATTTTGCGCAACTCTTGGGTAATCACTAAAGCAAGGTCAGTTGCCAACACGGCAGGTGGGAGAGTGCCATGTAAATACACTCCGACCACATCAGGGATCTTCAAGGTGGTGGGCATACCAAACATCACGGTCTCCGCCTCAAGTCCACCAACACCCCAACCTAAAACACCCAGACCATTGATCATCGGAGTGTGGCTATCAGTACCCAGCATCATGTCAGGTGCAATAAGGTTCTTGCCGTCACGCTGTTCAGTAGTAACCACCGTGGCTAATTGCTCCAAGTTAATGGTGTGCATAATGCCGGTGCCCGGCGGGTTGATATGAATATTGTCCATGGACGCAGCCGCCCATTTAAGAAAACGATAACGCTCACGGTTGCGGCGAATCTCATGCTGAATGTTTTCCCTCGCAGCATTCGGGGTGGCATAGGATTCCACTGCTAAAGAGTGATCGACTGATACCTCTACAGGCAGCAAAGGATTAAGCAGCTCTGGGTCTTTTCCTTCTGCAGCAACAACATCACGCATGGCAGCCATATCCACCAACGCAGGAGTCGAGGTGGTGTCATGCATGAGTAGCCGACCTGGCAGGTAATGGATTTCACGCTCACTAGTTTGAGTATCAATCCAAGAGCGTAATCCGTGTAGCATCTGCACGCGGTCTTCTTCCGCAGCGCATCGTGCAACGTTTTCTGCCAACAGACGCAGCACTACCGGCCAACGTTCAAAATCTGGACCAAGTGTGTCTGCAGCGTGAACATAAGAATATTCAGTTCCGCGGAAGTTTAAGGTGCGCGTTGGGGTTATCGGTGTTTTGTCCATGACTGTTTTGTCCTTGGCGGATGCTTTTAAGGTTGTGCGCTGATCTGAGTTAGAGATCAAGTGTGGGATGCCGTGTTGTTTAGGCCTTAACTGAGGTGTCATCGTGGGTGCCATTTCTGCGAGATTTCCAAAGTGATTGTCGGAGTCGTTTTACGCTCAAGCCAACCCCAATTTCATATCTTATAATCTATAGCGTACACAAAGTGACTTACAGTACACAGTCTTTAACAGTGATAAAGTGCAATAAGAACGTTGGGGATCCCAACAACTGCTTGAACATCTAGCCACTAGCCAAAAATTCACGTGGCAGATTTTTTAAGAGCTCGAACTACCCGCACTAGCAGAAGAAGAAACCCGTGACCAGATCTTTTCCTCAATCCCTGACAAAGAATGACTTTGCTTATGTGCAGTTGCGGGAATTAATTCTCACGGGCGCCCTTGAGCCCGGATCCCAACTCCAGCAAGGCCGTTTAGCCGAAGAAATGGGGGTAAGCACCACCCCCTTAAGAGAAGCTATTCGACGCCTTTCCTCCGAAGGTCTCATCACTTTGGCCGCTCACCGCGACGCCCGCGTCACCAATGTGACTCAGCGAGAGGCCGAGGATCTCTTTACTGTGCGTAAGCAACTTGATCCACTAGCTTCAGAGCTCGCGGCCAAAGAGCGCACCGAAAAGGAACTCTCAGCAATTCAAGAAGCCGAACAAGACCTTCGACCATTAACAAATGATGGAAATGTTGAAGCATTGCTGGCTCACCGGGAGTTTCACCGCCGCATTTACCTGGCCTCCCACAATGACATTCTTATCGACATGCTCGAACGCCTCTGGGACAAAGCGGATCGCTACCGCGTGATCGGTTTGCGTTTGCGTGGAGATTCCCCCGAAGAAACCGAACGCGTCGCCGCGGAACACCACGAATTAGTTGAAGCGATTTCCGCCCAGGATCCCGCTCGCGCCCGCAAGGCCATGGAGGATCACATCAACTCCAGCTTGGGCCGGCGCGCAATTGAGGTTTTTGAAAAAGCCAATACATCCACCACATAGGTTCCTTAAACCCCACACCCTGCACCCCCGTTTGAGGTTGCAGGGTTTTCTTCTGCCTGGATTCAGGCAGAGGAAAACTGGCCCCTGCCTGCCATTTAACGCTCTTCAGCAACCTTAGCCATGTGAACCACGTGGCAAGAATATTCAAAATGTGATGACAAACACAAAATACAGATTATAAGATACAAGTTGTCACAGTATGGGGTTGCAGAACAAGCAAACCCCCCGACACCTTCCCTCATAAACAGCACCACTGAAATCAAGACAGGACTACCAACATGCCCGATAGCCCTAGCCCTGGAAATCCCAGAAACCCAGAAAAACCTCCGCGCACTCCCCTTAAAACAGCAATTTCCGCAATAGCTGCACTAGTTGGCATTGGTTTAGTCATTGCCGGTGTTGCAGACGCTTCACAATCCACATCTGGTGCCAATGCTCGTTCAAGCCTCACACTGATTGCGCCCGCAGGAGCAGGTGGCGGCTGGGATGGCGCTGCACGTGAATCGCAACAAACACTTCGCTCCGAGGGCATCGTCAACAACCCTCAGGTTGTCAATATCCCCGGCGCGGGCGGCACCATTGGGCTAAGCCAGTTGTCCTCTATGTCAGGTGAATCTACAACCGTCATGGTCATGGGTATCACGATGTTGGGTGCAATCAACATTAACGGTTCAGGCGTCAGCATTGATGATGTCACTCCGATTGCACGTTTAACTGACGATTATGACGTCGTGGTGGTTGCTGCGGATTCACCGATCAATTCTGTTGATGATCTGGTTGCGGAATGGAAAAAAGATCCAAGCCATTTCCCTTTCGGCGGTGGTTCCTTGGGCAGTCTTGATCAGATGATCATTGCTCAGTTGGCGCAAGAAGCAGGGATTGAACCAAGCAGCACGAATTACATGGCGCATTCAGGTGGTGCAGAACTTGCTACTGCGTTGCTGTCCGGCACGATCAAAGCATCCGTGAGTGGGTTCGCTGATTTTAAAGATCAAATTGAAGCGGGTCGATTGAAGATAATTGGTGTTTCAGCCGAACAACCCATTGCAGATATCAATGCTCCCACCCTCATCGAGCAGGGTTATGACGTATCGCTGACAAACTGGCGTGGCATTGTCGCACCTCCTGGCATCACCGATGAGGAACGTATGGAGTTGGAAGAGATTTTCCGCGAGATGATTGCAACAGATACGTGGCGTTCCACTCTAGAACGCAATCAGTGGACAGATACCTCACTCATTGGTGATGACTTTGCCCAAAACCTCCAGCAGGAAACCGAAACTGTAGACAACATTTGGTCCAACCTTGGCTATTAACCTCCAGATCACCCTTCAGATCACCCCATTAACTGAAAAAGAAACACCATGACTACAAACACACAATCACGTCACATTCTTAATGGCCGTGGCTCACTTTTTGTCGCGGCTGCTCTCGGTATTTTCACTCTCTATATTGTCTATGGCATTTTCACCATGGATGTTCCGGACAGTGCTCAGGCACCTGGACCAAAGCTATATCCCACGTTGTTGGCCATCGCTTCTGGTGTACTCACCATCGCATTGGTTATTGATACTTTTCGCCATCCGGATAATGAACCACCGCATCGCTATACCGCCCCTGTTGGTGAAACAGTTGGTGAAGCCTTGATTCCGGTGAAAGAAACCGACAGAAAAAACCTCATACTCGCGCTCATTGCCGTGCTGGTTTTTGCGTTTCTTTTAGAACCCCTCGGCTGGATCATTTCAGCAGCACTTTTATTCTGGGCCATTGCATTATGCATGGGTTCAGGTCGCCCAATATTTAACATGGCTGTTGGTTTGGTGGTTTCCTCTGCCATCCAGGTTGCCTTCTCAATGGGCTTAGGCCTATCTCTACCTGCAGGAATTCTGGGAGGACTCTTCTAATGGATACCGTTTCACTGCTCATGGGAGGCTTTTCTGAAGCGTTTTCCCCAATGAATTTGTTGTGGGTTTTTCTAGGTGCACTGTTGGGCACAGCCGTGGGTGTTTTACCCGGTATGGGATCATCCATGGCGGTGGCTTTGTTGCTGCCGATCACGTTTAGTCTTGATCCCACTGCGGCGTTCATCATGTTTGCCGGTGTTTATTTTGGTGGTTTGTTCGGTGACTCCACGATGGCCATTTTGGTTAATACACCAGGAGGTTCGACGGCTATCGCAACTTCATTTGAGGGACACAAAATGGCGTTGAGTGGGCGGGCTCCTCAAGCGCTTGCTACTTCTGCAATTGGTGCCTTTATTGGTGGTTTGGTTGCCACAGTTTTGGTTGTGTTTTTCGCGCCGAAACTTGCAGAGTTTGCCATCCTGTTTGGCCCAGCGGAGTACTTTGCGCTTGCCGTTTTCGCTTTCTTGGCTTGTTCTGCCGTCGTATCGGATTCTTTGATCAAGGGGCTTGTTTCCCTAATTTTCGGATTGCTTGTTGCCACTGTGGGCATCGATGGCATTTCGGGTACGCAGCGTTTCACCTCAAGCATTCCGGAGCTTTTCGACGGCATCAGCATCATCACCATCACCGTCGGCATCCTGGCGCTCGGCGAAGTGTTTTACAAAATTTATGAACGCAAACGCCCCATCCCCACCCAACACCGAAAAATCACTGGCACTGCCCGCTTGAGTTTCTCTGATTTTAAAGAGGCACTCCCTGCGTGGCTTCGTGGCACTAGTTTTGGTGTTCCGTTCGGAGTTATTCCAGTTGGTGGCGCTGAGGTTCCTACGTTTATGCCGTATACCACCGAGCGCAGCCTGGATGCCCGTCGGAAAAAGCCACAGTTTGGCCATGGTGCTATTCGTGGTGTTGCAGCACCAGAAGCGGCCGGCAATGCCACTGCTGGTACTGCCATGGGTGCACTGTTGGCCATGGGTCTGCCTACCTCAGCAACCGCAGCGATCATGCTCGCAGCATTCCAGCAATACGGTATTCAGCCAGGTCCTTTGCTTTTTGAACGCAACGCTGACCTCGTCTGGCCGTTGCTCGCATCACTGTTTATCGGCTTGTTTGTGCTGCTGATTCTCAACTTGCCGCTGGCACCGATGTGGGCAAAACTGCTGCTGATCCCACGTCATTACCTCTACGCCGGCATCGCGGTATTTTGTGTTTTAGGTGTCTATGCCACATCACCATCGGTGACTGATCTGCTGTTGGTGCTGGGAATTGGTTTCGTCGGATTCCTCTTCCGTCGCTACGATTTCCCCCTTGCACCAGTCATGATCGGCGTCATCCTCGGTCCTTTGGCAGAAACCAGCTTCCGCAACGCACTGCTGTCCTCAGGCGGCGAGTACTCCATTTTGTGGGGTTCTTCAATCACGTGGGTGCTATACGGAATGATGTTTATCGTGCTGATCGCCGCAGGTTATAAGCATTACAGCAACCTGCGCAGCGCTCGTCGATAAGCGCTTTTCGACGCCCCCAGCCACCAAAAAAGCCCGCCTTGCAGCGGGCTTTACGGTTATGCGTTTTGTTTTTCAGGAAACGGCATGTGGGAGAGGTCGATGTTTGGATCCTCGTCCTGGTTCTGCACGATCTCCACTGCCTCAGACTTGGTTTCCACGGTTGGGAATGAACCAAGCAATGGCTTTTGTGAAGACTCAGTCATAAACAGCAGAGCCACACCAGCGATCGCGGAGAAGAACATGATGTAGAGCGCTGGAACGATATCCAGGCCAGTCTTCTGCAACAGGAACTGAGTAATCAACGGAGTCGTGCCACCAAACAGGGACACTGAAATATTGTAAGAAATACCCATTCCAGAAAAACGGGATGCAGTTGGGAACAATGCTGGCAATGCAGAAGCAGACAGTGCAACATACAAACCAGTTGGAATAGCAACCATAGCCAGCGCAATCAACACAGCACCAATGGTTCCGGTGTTCATGATCAAGAAAGCAGGAACCATCAAGATCAACGTTGCAGCAACAGCAGTGGCATACACAGGCTTACGGCCAACGCGGTCACTCCACTTACCAACAAACGGCAACATCAATGACATAACAACCAGAATTGGCACAGTTACCGCAGCAGCAGATGCAGAATGCAGACCAATCTGCTCCTCAAGGTATACAGGCATGTAGCTTGTCAGCGCGTAACCTGCAGTATTGGTCGCTGCAACAATCGCAATACCAATTAGAAGTGGACGCCAGTGGTGGCGAATAACACCCAACAGGCCAAGGCGTGCATAAGGATCATCAGTATCCTTTTCAATCACTGCCTCTTCCTCATCCTGGTTGTTTTCAAACGCAGGGGTCTCAGGAATACGAGTACGCAAGTACACCGCAATAATGCCCAATGGGATCGCAGTCAGGAACGGAATACGCCAACCGAAGTCCTGCATGGCACTATCACCGTAGAAGTAAGTGGTGATCCAGGTAGTAATCGCCACGACGGACGCACCCGCAGCAAAGCCCAGGTAGGAACCCATATCAAGGAAGGAACCAAAGAAGCCACGTCGACGATCCGGCGCAAACTCAGCCACATACGTAGTTGCACCTGCATATTCACCACCAGTGGAAAAGCCTTGGACCATCTTCAGCACATACAACAGAACCAAAGCCCACGCGCCTATCGACGCCGCCGTTGGCAACAAACCAATCAGCGCAGTGGACACAGCCATCATAGCCATGGTCACGTACAAAACCTTCTGGCGGCCAACCTTGTCACCCAACGGTCCAAGCACTAAACCACCAAGTGGGCGTACTAAATAAGACACCGCGAAACCAAACATCACGGCCAAAAGCTGCCACTCTTGGGGCAAACCTTGGGTGAAGACCGCGGTCATCGTGACCGTTAAGTAACCATAAATTCCGAAGTCATACCACTCCATGAAGTTACCCACGACCGTGCCTTTAATCGCCGGACGGATCTTCTTTGGGGGGACTACGTTTACATCATCAACTGTTAATCGTGGTTCGTCTTTGATTTTCTTTTTTGAGCGAATCGGGCTCACGAGTAAAACCTCTCGTCTTCTCTTATGAGTGCATAACGAAATGTTCGTTTGTAGATGATCTTCATCCAACGCACCCTTGGGCGGTGTTTCCTTCTTCCTGTACGACTCCTTAAAGCTTTGCCTATAAAAGGGAAGTGAAAACACCACCTCTCTTTTCAACATCAAACGACCTTAGTAAGGTTCGGGGTGAAATGTCAGATCGTTTTCGAGTCTCAGAGCTGCACAAATGCAAAAACACCCCACACTCACGCAGGTGAGCGGGGGTGGGTTACAAATTGGTTACATTTCTGAATCTGTCTGAAAAATCAATAAATTCAGCCTCTTCACGGCCTGTGTAGGGGAGAGTTTTCAATCGCCGAAAGAGTGCTATCGAAGCCGAAATAAAGCGTAAATCTTCGAAAACGACAACGTTTAATAGCAGTAAGGATTACTTATGCGGGACAAAACCCGCTACAAATTGCGGCATGTCAATAATGCTACTTTGAAATGCGGAAGCCCCGCATTTCTGCAGGGCCTTCGCGCTATTAACGAACAGTTCTTGTCTGCCGTTGTTCAAAGCTCAAGAGTAGTGAAACTGCGACTACCTTGCAAGGTAATCCAACATTTAAATAATCATTTTTAACCCCTACCAGCACCTTAATCGCGCTCTAATCTCATATTCCTCAATGGCAGGCAGGTTTCATCAACAAAGCTTCTGAAGTACACAATCCGCAGAACAGTGCTACCCGCCACTGTATTTATCTTAGGTATAGATTCCTGATTAACGTAGGAAATTTTATCCATTTCGGTGCCATGGAGGGCACCAAAATGAGTAACTTTATTCCTTGGGATCTCCCTCACGAACCTCAATTGTGGAACCCGGTGGGAGTGCTTCAAGCATCCGAATTTTGGCAAGAATCGGATTCTGCTCCAATACTTTCGCGCTTGCAAGACGAGCACGAGTAGTTTTCACTTCATTTCGTGCACGTTCCAAATCAGTTTCAGCTTGGATCTTCGCCACGAGCGATTCCTGCAGTGCGCCTGAGTACTCACGGGCAGATTCAAATCCTTAAGCAAAATTGACGAAACCTCTACGCCTACATTCTTTGCAGCCGCCTGGGCAGCTGCCAACACAGATTCTACATCAATGCGCACACCGATGAAATCCTCCAATGGCATCGCGACAACCATTTCCCGCAACGCAATCTGGGCTGCCAAATAGATCTCTTCATCAGGGTTCTGCGAATCCGAAACAAACTTCACCGGATCAATCGTGCTGGCGGTCAGCGCCATTGTGATGGTTACCTGCATGGCATCAGCTGTAGGAATGGATTGCGGATGAATCTGAATAAGTCGCCTACGCAAATCCACCTGACGGAACGAATCCCCAGGACGAGAAAACTCCCGATTTTTCAACCTTGAGATTTCACCATCACGTTGCCGAAGCACAGCAAAACCCACCCGGGGAGCAAGGGAGCGCAGCACCGAGCTTTGCCATTCCGGTGCAAATGCTTCCTGCCCAGGCGCATACATCGACCAACCCATACCCGGACCTGTCGAACGTGAACGAAAAATGCCCATGCCATCACCTACGAAAACGTCTCTAGCGAATCGCCGCCACTGGGTCTAGTAGCAGCGGGGTTTCGGTGCGTCCCCTGAATCTAAAAACCCGAATCAGGATCGGGCCGAACCGCAGGCTTCTACCAGAAGAATCCAGTAGACGGCGACTCTATGTCAGAAAGGAGTATGGGACTCGAACCCACTTAGCCCGTTTGGCTGTGCCACAATGCGGTCCACATCAGTTCAATCGGGAACACCTCGGAAATCCGGAAGCGCCCAGCAACCAATAAATGTGGTGCGTTCGCCAGGATAATGAAATTACGTAAGCAATGCGGAGCTAAAGGATTCCAATCTGTAAGTACATCCAGAATCACATACTTAACAGTTTCAGTATTCCCTGATCAGAGTTACTTTCCTTGTTAATATAATCTTCTATGAATACGGAACAGGTTCTGGCGCAGCTTCAGGATTTTGCTAAGGCACGCAGCTGGGGACAATTCCATACCCCAGAGAATCTGGCCAAAAGCATCAGCATCGAGGCAGCTGAATTGCTTGAGTGCTTTCAGTGGAGTGATGACTTCGATGAAAAGGAAGTCCGACACGAACTCGCCGATGTCCTTACTTATTGTTATTTCCTCGCTATGAAACTGGATGTAGACCCAAATGACATCGTCATGGAGAAACTTCAAATAACTAAAGACAAGTATCCCGTCGAGCAGGCATACGGAAAGGCCAACAAATATGACCAGCTTTGAAATTCAGCGATTTAATTTTGATGAATCCTTGCTCGACTCAGCCTCATCCGAGCAACGACTCCAAAATTGGCCTGTGGTTTATGTGCTGAACCGTCCAGCACAAAGAGCTAGCGGGTTGGGTCGAATTTACATTGGTGAATCTCGAAGTTTTAAAAACCGTATGAAACAGCACTTGGACGGTAAGAAAGAGCACGATTTAAAAGCAGTACGTGTTGTTCTCGATGACACCTTCAACAAGTCTGTCTGCCTCGACCTTGAATCATTTCTGATCAGCCTTGCTTTTGGTGATGGACGGAATGAAGTTCTTAACCGAAACATGGGCATTTCGGATGCTGACTACTTCGGTCGCGACACCTACCGCGATACGTTCCAAGAAATCTTTGAAGAGCTGCGAAATGAAGGCCTTTTTCAACGATCAATTCCAGAGATTATCAACTCTGAACTTTTTAAACTTTCACCGTTTAAAGCTCTCAACAATGATCAAGCCATCGCTGTCATGGATATCCTTGAAGGTTTAAGCGAAGATTTGGTATCTGATGCAAAGCCTGGCCAGTTCACATTCGTGCAAGGATCACCAGGTACCGGCAAGACTGTTGTGGCTGTCTATTTAATGAAACTACTCAAAGACATTTCAGATTTCCGAGACGGCGAAGATATTGACGGCGATGAAATGTTTTCGGAGTTTTTCCTCGAAGGAACCAGAGAACGATTCAAAGATCTCAAGATCGGCATCATCGTCCCCCAACAGGCACTTCGAAAATCTCTTGAAAGAGTTTTTGCCACCACTCCAGGTCTGAGCAAAGCAATGGTGATGTCAGCATTCACCGCTGCTGATTCACCTGAACAATTCGATGTACTAATCGTCGATGAAGCCCACCGCCTCAACCAGTACTCGGCGCAGTCGGTACCGGCACTGACAAAGAGATTTAACGAAACCAACAAAGCGCTTTTCGACGGACAAAAGCCCCACGCTTCCCAACTCGATTGGCTAAAGAAAAAGTCACGTCATGTCATCATGATGCTCGATATGGAGCAATCAGTCCGTCCCAACGATTTACCCCAAGAAGAATTCCAAGAAATTCTCGATCAAACACCTCAAAACAGAAAGTACCGCCTCCACACTCAAATGCGCAGCATGGGTGGTGAAGACTACATCGAGTACGTGAAGAAAGTATTCTCTAAGCTTCCACCAACCGAAAAGCTCACCTTCAACGACTACGACCTTAAGATTATCGACTCCCCATCAGAATTCGTAGACACCATCAAGCAACACGATAGGGAAGTTGGGCTATCAAGAATTGTTGCTGGTTACGCATGGAAATGGGCAAGCAAAAACGATAAGTCTGCCTATGACATTGATCTGGGCGATGGCGTGCAACTCCGGTGGAATTCCAAACCAGTGGACTGGGTGAATTCTAAAAATGCAGTCAATGAGTCCGGTTCCATCCACACAATTCAGGGCTATGACCTCAACTATGCGGGTGTCATTATTGGCAAGGATCTGCAGTACACACCAGAGCGCGGACTCTTCGTTGATAAAAGCCAATACTTCGATGCAAAGGGTAAGACCAACAACAAAATGCGTGGTCAAACAACCACCGACGAAGACCTCTTCAAGTACATCACCAATATTTACACAGTGCTGCTCACACGAGGGATGAAGGGAACATACCTACATGTTGTTGATGATGGTCTACGCGAATACTTGGGTCGGTACTTCTCAGTTCGCTAAAAAGACCCCGGTCATTTGTGCGTTATCTATGTAGACAAGAGGCCTGATCGGGGATCTATCACTGCTCATTATAGTCCAGATTTGCGGTAAACAAGGACCAAAGAATCCAGTCGGGGCTGGCAGGACTATAAATTACAAAAAGCTAGCCGAAGCCTTGGCGAGGTGGAGGATGGCGTCGAGGGTTCGGGAGGCAGTGTGAGCAATTTCTTTGATGAAATTGGCGACAACCGCGTCGTCGTGGCCTTCAACGAGAGTTACCTGAATAATGGGCATAGTTTTTGCTGACCGCTTAAGCGTTTGGCTCATTCTCCACAGACCTAAGTAAAAAAGATCCAGCCCACTCCCAATGAAAATTGGGGCGAGCTGAACGATTGAAAAAGACTAGCACACAAACAGCGTGGGCATTCTCGCCGAAGCGTTGGTGTGGGGGAGGGAGGCGTCGATAAGCAATTAAGCGCGAAGCAAGCCGCAAGGCTCTGACCAGCTCAATTGCGCGGCGCGGAGGTTAGGAGCCGAGGATCCTTTCGATGTCATTGAGCACTTCGTTCGCCCCGATTGGGCCTAGGCCCATGAACCAGCTTTCGTCATTAACTTCCAAAGCATGCCCCTCCTGGATGGCGGGGAGATTGTGCCACAGGTCATTGGACAGCACATTGTCTCGCTCAGTGGCCTCGGGTTTTCCGTAGGTGGAGTAGAACAACCAATCGCCGTTGGCGTCGGCGATGTTTTCGGGGGAGATTTCCACGGCTAGATCATCGACGTTTTGGATTTCTGGGCGTGAAAGTCCCAGGTCCTGCAAGATCACGCCAATGAATGAGAGGTTTCCGTACAGGCGGGTGCGGCCTGGCATGAACCGGACGAGGGAAATTTCTGGGCTGCCGTCGATGGACTCGCGGACTTGATCCACGCGGGTTTGATAATCATTAAGAATGGTCACGGCCTGCTCTTCAAGTCCAAGGGCATCGGCGGTGAGAAGGAAATTTTCCTTCCATGGGAATCCGGGGCGAATACTCAACACGGTCGGTGCGATTTGCGCCAGCTGTTCGTAGGAATCATCCACGCGCAACTTGCTGCCCAAGATCAGATCCGGCTCTAAAGCTGCGATGGCTTCAAAATTGAGATCATCATTTGTGCCAATTACCTGCACGTTTTCCAGCTGATCTGCAAGGTATTCAGGCTGACTGGAGGCATCTTTAGGACTGGAAATTCCCACGGGAGTAACCCCAAGGCTTAAAACTTGATCGATTTCTCCGCTGTCTAGAACCACTACTCGTTCAGGGCGGCTCTCAATTGTCGTTTCACCACGTGAATGCACAATTGTGCGGGGGAATGCACCTGGTTCAGCATCACTTCCAAGGGCTGCGGTGGCGGAATCAGCGGTGGAAAACAGTCGACCACCAACAGCCACATCATCGCTGGTGCTTGCTTCTTCATTATTAGCTGTGGCGCACCCAGAAAGCCCCAAAGCTAATACTGTGCCGATGATAAGTGCACTCCGAGAAAGAGATTTGTGAATAAAATTCATGCGAAAATACTAACGTATGAAACTAAGGCATGGCGAGGCTTAGACATTTTGCGACCATGAAAAAAGTTGGCAGCTATGAAAAACGTTCTGACCAGTATCTTTAATGCGATTGGAATGAGAAACGTAGGCTGGGCGTTCAACATAAGTACCTATTTTTTAGCGTTTTAAGCGGCGAGAGGAACACCACCATGCGCGCAATCATTCACAACACCTTCGGCAATCCCGCTGATGTTTTACAGGTCACCGAGAAGGAAATCCCCACTCCCGGCGCAGGTCAAGTACGTATTCGGGTAACGCTGGCAACCATCCACAACCACGATTTGTGGACCGTTAAAGGCAGCTACGGCTTCGTCCCAGATCTGCCGGCCGCAGCGGGCACCGAGGCAGTCGGCATCATCGACGCCCTCGGCGACGGCGTCGAAGGTTTCCAGGTGGGCCAGCGTGTTGCCACAGGCACCAGTTTCGGCATCTGGGCGGAGTATGCGCTTATCGACGCCTCCGGCCTCATTCCCGTACCACCACAACTACCTGACGAAAGCGCAGCGCAGCTTGTCGCAATGCCATTCAGTGCCATCAGCCTCCTTGATTTCCTAGAAATGAAACCAGGGGAGTGGCTGATCCAAAACTCCGCAAACGGTGCGGTGGGCCGCATGCTCGCGCAACTGGCACAATCGCGAGGCATTAACGTGGTCGGCTTGGTACGCCGTGACGGCGGTGTGGAAGAACTTGCTGCTCAAGGCATTACGCAGGTTGTATCCACTGAATCTGAAGGCTGGGAAAAGCAGGTAGAAGAAATCACCGGTGGCGCAAACATCGCCGTCGCCTTGGATTCTGTTGGTGGCTCATCCTCTGCAGATCTTGTAAAACTACTGGGTGAAGGTGGCACGCTGGTCTCCTTCGGCGCGATGGGCAACCCAATCATGGACATCCCTTCCGGCCCTGTGATCTTCAAGCACATCACCATCAAAGGTTTCTGGGGAAGCAAAGTCAGCCGCGAAATGCCTGCAGAGAAGAAAGCCGAACTATTCGGTGAACTTATCGCACGTATCCTGGACGGCACACTAACCCTTCCTGTCGATTCCACTTTTGATGCCGACGACATCGTCTCCGCCGTCAACGCATCCAACGCACCTGGCCGTTCCGGAAAAGTACTGATCCGGTTTTAATCCATTTTCAAAGGACCTCACATGATCACCATCGGAGCAATTTTCGCTATCCTTGCAGCTCTCCTGCATGTTTTCATCTTCTACATGGAATCATTCGCCTGGACCGGGGAGAAAGCACGTGGAGTTTTCGGCACCACTGAACAAGAAGCTGAAAACACCAAAGAAATGGCCTACAACCAAGGCTTCTACAACTTCTTCCTGGCAGTCATCGCCGGCGCGGGTGTTGCGTTCCTCTTTGCTGGATCAACAGGAATTGGTGCAGCGCTGACACTTGCTGGAACTGGCTCAATGCTTGCAGCCGCTGTGGTGTTGGCCCTAAGCTCACCCGACAAGCGAGGCGCGGCCTTTAAACAAGGCGCATTCCCACTACTCACGGTGGTGTTCATTGTGATTGGGTTGGTTGTTTAGCATCTTCCTGAATCACCATTCATCAGAAAAACGCCTCTCAGGGAATTCATATCCTTGCGGGGGCTCAATTTTGAATCCAAGTTCTTTAAGCATTTCTACTGATCGAACTAAATTTTTACGAATTATCGTATCTGTTTGTCGTTCACGGAAGACTCTTCGGCCTTCTTGTACGCGGGTTTCCCAATTAGGATTTGCTTCCGCACGAAATTCCCGAATTACAAGTTCAACAATGTCTTCCAAACATACACGGTATCGATGTCCTCCCATGGGAAAATGAACATCTTGTTGCTGTGCTGCTATGTCATACCTTCCAGCACGTGCAAGTAGAATAGCCAAGGGAAGCGATTCGGAATGAAACTGAAAATGTTGGACAGGCTTATTTCGAGCATGTCGTTCATACTCAAACCGCACAATGGGAATAGGACGCTTATTTGCCTTAAACTCAACTTTGAAGCTGCTGCTCTCAACAGCTAAGTGTTTTCCTGTTGAATTCGCGCACAAATAGTACCCACAGCTAATCGAAGCTCTATTACTTCGATCTTTTCCTAAATAAAGAACTTTCGAAGCCTCAAAATTAGCTCGAAGCCCTTCAGTTGCTACTGTTCCTTGGCGAAAGCCAGTTTCACCAGGTAGACATGTATCTAATAGATCTTTAATATCCAAGGCAAATTCTGTAGCCTGCCGTTGGAAGTCAAGTACGTCCACAGGCGAGACTACCCGTTAATGAGCCAGGTGAGAGCCTTAATCCTATCGAGCAAATCTGCCTCCTCTGAACTGACAGCATCAGCATCACGCAATCGCTTTAACTGTTCAACGTCAAAGGGCTGTATCTTCTGGAGCAAATCATTCAGCTCAGCCTGGAGCTCATCGTTCGTCCGAAGTTCAAACATAGGTGCTGACATGATTCCTCCTAAAATTGCATGGAACTAGATCTAATTGTATCAACAACTGCAGCATATGATCTATTTCATTTTTTGCCAATACGGAAGTCTAAAACCACATCATCCACTTGCCTCATTCCGCATCCCAAGAAGGACGCCATGTAGAGGAGTTAGCATTCTCAAAGTGCTGCTAGTGACAATAATCGATACAAGTGCGCGGCTCATGTTAAGCCGACAAGAATTAGCATAACCTTCAAACATCGATCTCCGATGATTCTGTATCGGAACATTTGTTTTCAATTCACAATTGAACCAGCCCGTTTGACGAAACGGGGGTAAAAAGGTGCTCTGCGATATATGGATAAGCAAAAACTCAACGCGTGATCAATTTTATAATCTATATAGCATAACCAGCGCAAAGCTGAACTGAGGAGCCTTAGGCGCCAACTTGGTGAAGTTTTAGCTCGCAAATATGCAGGGGTAGACCCGAAGTCTATTTACTCTCGATTAATTGACGTGATCCAAGTCTCTACCTAGCCTATCTTGTATCTTATAACCTATATAACGGAGGATGGGATGGGCACTTCTACCGCTAGTCACGCTGCATTTGAAAAAGCCACCGTCAAGAAGATCACCAGGCGAGTAATTCCTTTGGTCTTCATCATGTACATCATCAACTACATCGACCGAGCCAACATTGGCTATGCATCGCTACACATGAATACCGACCTGGGGCTCACCAGTCAGGCATTCGGATTCGCAGCCGGTCTGTTCTTTATTGGCTACTTCGTCTTCGAAGTTCCATCAAACGTCATGCTCGCCAAATTTGGTGCCCGCGTATGGATCGCCAGAATCCTCTTCACTTGGGGCGCGCTCGCCATGGCGATGGGATTGGTACAAAACGAATACCAACTCTATGCACTGCGTTTCCTTCTAGGTGTTGCTGAAGCCGGGTTCTTCCCAGGCATCATGATTTACCTTTCACAGTGGTTCCGCGGAAAGGATCGCGCCACCGCAACCGGACTGTTCGTTGCATCCATTCCGGTGTCCTACATCATTGCTGCACCTTTGAGTACATTCATCATGGATCACGTTCATTGGTTCGACTTTGCTGGATGGCGTTGGATGTTTATCATCGAAGGCGCTCCGGCAGTACTGCTGGGTTTTGTCTGCCTCTTCTACCTGGTGGAACACCCTAAGGATGCAAAATGGTTGACCGAAAAAGAACGCAACTGGATTGTCGGAGAACTCGAAGCTGAAGAAGCTGCCAAGACTGATCCTTCACAACACCTCTCCGTGTTTAAAACACTAGCCAACCCAAAGGTGCTGTACCTGGGCGCTATCTACTTTGTGTACCAAGTAGGAAGCCTCGGTGTGGGCTACTGGCTACCGCAAATTATCAAGGGACTATCTGGAAACCTTCAGGCATGGCAAATTGGTCTGCTTGGAATGATCCCTTATGCCTTTGCCACCGCGGTGATGATCTGGTGGTCAGCCCGGTCTGATCGCCTCAACGAACGAAAACTGCATAGTTGGTTACCCATGGGTATTGCCGCAATCGCAATGTTTGCTGCCGCTCTGCTTTCTTCCACCACTTTGGTTATCATCTCCATCTCGATTGCTTTGGCTGGTCTCTACTCCTTCAAATCTCCATTCTGGGCAGTCCCAAGCCAGTTCTTGTCTATCGCAACAGCAGGTACGGCCATTGCGGCGATTAACTCCATCGGTAACCTCGGTGGATTCGTGGGCCCATTTGTCCAAGGAATGATCGTTGATGCCACAGGTTCCCCAACAATTGGCTTGCTCTTCTTCGCCGTACTGCTGGTGATTGCCACCATCATGATGTTCGGTATGAAATTGGCACCGACGAAATCCACCGAAGCGGAAGGAAACGTCGAAAAGCAAAAAGCCCACGAGGCAACCGCATGACCCGCGCTACGTACGCGCTGGTGGGCACCCGCACCACTGCGCGCCGGGGAACCGGCCCGGGAATCGTCGTGTACGAAGTGGTGGACAATGCATGGGTGCACCGCAGCACGACGACTGCAACCAACCCTGGATTCCTGGCCTCACACCCAGACGTGCCTGTTGTTTATGCAGCTCACGGCGACGGAACGACCGTAAGCGCTTTCCGGCTGGGTGAAGCAGGGCAATTGGAGCTCATAAATGACGTATCGACTGAGGGCACAAACCCAGCGCATATCACCATTTCACCTGATGGCAATCACTTGCTTGGAATCAACCACACCTCAGGAAGCTTGTTCAGCATCGCTTTAAACGCTAATAAATCTTTAGGTGAACTTGTCCAGGTGCATCATTTTGACGGCGAGCCGGGGCCACATCGCACCGACCAACCTGGCTCTAAACCACACCAGGTTGTCTTTAGCCCGGATGGAAAACTTGTGATTGTGCCCGACAAGGGGCTAGATGTTGTGCACCTTGGGGACTTTCACGAAGCCGATGGAACCGTGGAATTTACCCGTTCGATTAGGTTGCGAGAATTCAGCGGACCCCGTCACGTGGCCGTGCATCCCACACTTCCGGTGGTCTATGCAATTAATGAGCTGTCGTCTACAGTTGCTGTGATTTCTTTTGCAGACGGAGAAGTAAAACAGTATCTGAGCACGCTCAACGACACCGATGTGCGAGATTCCCGGGGTGCTGGCATTGCGATTAATGCCGCGGGAACACATCTTTATGCATCGAATCGATCTGGCGCTGGAGACCACATGCCGCCGGGACCTGGAAATGACACGATTGCACATTTCCATATTCGTTCCGATGGACTCTTATCGCTTGGGGAGATACCCACGGTGCAAGGGCAACGACCTCGGTTTATCGCACTGAACAACGACGATGAAAATCTGCTTGTTGCAATGGAAAAATCCGCCCAGATCCATGCACTTTCCTTGGATCCAAGCGGATCAATAGTGGAAGAAAAAGTTCTGGCAGACGTTGAATCCCCAGTGTGCGTTATCTTCCACACTGTTTGATTACTTGTTATCTTCCGCCAACCACACAGAGGTAAACGGCGCGTTGGATGCAACAGCATCCTTCACGGCGCGGGTGACTACTCGCTTAGCGGTGGTCACCGCATCAACAAAAGAGCTTCCCTTAGCAAGCTCCGCGGTGATTACAGCTGCGAAAGTGCAACCAGCACCAGAAACGCGCTCGTTGCCGATCTTTGGTTCGGAGAAAACGTGGTAGTCGGAGCCGTCGAAAAGCACATCAACCGCGTTGTCACCTGGGAAGTCGATACCACCCTTCACAACAACGTACTGAGGTCCCTGCTCGTGAATGAGGCGGGCAGCTTCCTTCAGATCTTCAATGGTCTCCAGCTTGTCCAGTCCTGACAAGGTAGTGGCCTCAAAGTTATTAGGAGTAACCACGGTTGCTTGAGGCAACACCTTCGCGCGAAGTGCAGTGTCAGTATCAAGTGCCGCGCCAGGCTCCTGGCCCTTGCAGATCAACACAGGATCTAAAACAACATGTTTGAAGCTGTTTTCCTGCAGCGCAGTAGCCACAGTATCGATCGTTGCCGGAGTACCCAACATGCCGATCTTCACCACATCAAGATCATGCGCAGCCGTAGCAGCCTCAATCTGATTAGCAATAACTTGCGCATCAACCGGCACAAAACGGTGATTCCAATTGTCTTTAGGATCAAAGGCCACCAAGCACGTAATGGCACCAATGCCATAAACATCAAGATGCTGGAAAGTCTTCAAATCAACCTGAATGCCGGCGCCGCCGGTAGCTTCTGAACCTGCAATAACGAATGCGTAATTAACCACACTTCAAACCTAGACCCTCACGCTTAAGATTCCGACATTACCGCCTCAAAAAATTTCAGCAGTAACCTCCCGTAGGCTAAAGAGCATGCCGAAAACGATCATTGTGCGCACCGAAATTGAAATCCCCGGACACCCCACCGCCATTCATATCGCAGAAATGCAAGAACTCCCTGAATCTGCCACTCAAGATGGTGTTGCTATGTGCAAAATGCAGCGCATTATTGAACTAGCTGGAACTGCCGAAGGTGATATCGTCACTGGTGCTGGCGTTATTGGTGGAGCAAATTTCCAACTCAATAATGAACCCAATGAAGTAGTTCCACATCCAGATACCTACGCTGATTTTCCTGATATCAAAGCCGAAGTCATTTCAGCTGAAGCCTTTGAAGGACTGTGGTTGGAAGCTGGAGCTAAATTCCCTGGGTTGAAGTAACCCCTTGTTATATACCCCGGTGGGGTATATTCTTTATTGTTAGAAGCTGCCAAAAGGAAAGGAGCCAATAATATGGCTATCAAGAACTACACCGTCGAAGGCATGACCTGCGAACACTGCGTTTCCTCCGTAAAAGAAGAAGTCGGAGAAGTCGCTGGCGTATCCGCAGTAGATGTCACCCTAGAAACCGGATCCGTGCAGGTCACAGGCGAAGGCTTCACCGACGAGGCTGTCGAAGCCGCCGTCACTGAGGCTGGCTACAAGGTTGTTTCATAAACCTTCTCCATACCTTTCAGAAATCTAAAAGCCGCTCCCATTAGTAGGGCGGCTTTTTGCGTTGCGACATGGCTTGGCCCAGGTTGGTGCGCGAAGTTCATTCTTGGCACTTAGGTAAATTTCCGCACTAATTTGACCCAAGTCAGGAAATTGAGGTCAAGGCGTTTATTGCCCGTTTAAGGGGTTAAGTTTTTCGAATGAATGTTTGTACAGATAAGGCCTTGAAAACCCGTTAGAAGCGCTTCTGGGGAGGTATGATTTTTCAAGGTAACGGCCTAAATTTGAGAGCGACCAAACCAGGAGACCCAGAATCTTCAAAAACTTAAATGTTGGGTCTCTGTGTTTGGTACCTAGCGCGATACACCAAACTAGGAGACCCAGAAACGTCGAAAAAGTGATTCCTGGGTCTCTGTGTTTGGTCCTATGCAGCCAAGCGTAAGAACGCCTAAAACCACACGGGGTAAACAATTATTTCCGCACTAATTTGACCCAAGTCAGGGCCCAAGTCAGAAAAAAGCCACCCTCACTCCGTGCTGAAACGGGGAGTGGGTGGCTTTTAGCGTCGAAAAGCGTGCTTTTTAGCGTTTTAAAAAACCACGTTGACCAGCAGCATGTATGCCAAAGTGCCGCCGACAATGGATAGCCCGGCGGACCGTCGCCACCAATGAAGCAGCGCGGTAAACCCGACCGCGATCAGCGAGGCTCCCACACCTCCCGGCGCGCTGACCTGGCCGAACAGGGTGTAAATGACCAGCACAACCATGACACCCACCGGCATGGTGCGCCCCAAAACGCCCATCAGTTGGTTGTTTTTTACCCGCTTCATCGCAGCGTATGGGAACTGGCGCAGCAAAACAGTGATTATGGCAACCGGGATTAAAACAGCCGCGACGTTAAAAAGCGTGACGCCTTCAGGCAGACCGTACTCACTCATGTTTGGTCCTGATCTCGAGTTTCTTATCCAGGTTGGGGAATCGAACGCGGCAGAGAAGAATCACAAAGTAGGTGGTCAGCGCGATAACAAGCATCTGTTCAGGGGCAACAAAACCTGCAACCAAGGCCAGCACCACCGCAAATAAGGGCAGTGAATAATCCTTATTGTTTTTGAATGCTTCCCAGGCCAGCACCACGAAAAGGGCAGTGAGCGCGAAATCCATACCTTTGAGGTCATCTGGCAAAACCTGACCAACCAAGGCTCCGATAATGCCAGGGATAACCCACAGCGCTTGGCACAGAATCTGGATGGTCAGCACCCTTGTGCCGCTGATTTTCCCAGGTGGGCGGGCTGAGACGATGGCGTAGGACTCGTCGGTAAGCGCATATGTTGAGTAAACGCGACCCGTGCCGGAGTTGATGGTGTGGCGTGGGAAGGTGAGGCCGTAGAAAATATGTCGGAAATTGACCATGAACCCCGCCACCAGCGCGGAAAATGGGCCGATACCTGCGGTGACCATGCCGATCGCCAAATACTCCATCGATCCGGCATAGATAACGATGGAGAAAATTGGTGTCCACCACCAGGCGAAACCCGTTTGAACCATCAACAGCCCAAACGCCAAACCCAAAGGGATTAGCCCCAATCCGACAGCTAGAGTCTCAGAAACTCCTCCGCGGATTTCCTTTAACGTTTCGGCGCTCATTTAATTGTGCGACGGATCCGCAGGGAAGGTGGAATACAACGGCAAAGGCATTGCTTGTCGACGCATCACATCACCCCAAATATCCACGCGACCAGGCGCTATAATGTCCGAAGGCAGCGCGGGAGTTACAAACCAATCACCCTGTTCAATCTCCTCATTAAGCTGACCTGGTGCCCACTCCGCATAACCTGCGAAAAAGCGCATTCCTTCTAAATAATCAGCAACATCCTCAGGCTCTGAACGCAGATCAACATGCACCAGACGGTTAGCCAACTTGTTGAAACTAGTCGACTTTTCAATATCCACACCCGGTTTAGTAACTCCCAAACCAACCACAGCCTGCTGACTCAGTGGGCCACCAATATAAAGAGCCTGCGGCTTAGCAGTCAGGTCCACCCACTCCGGCAACACATTTGCCACAGCAACATCGGAACGTGAAGAAATATTTACACCAAAAGTGGTGGCAGGGGAATGCTCAATGATCAAAACAATACTGCGCTCAAACTCCTCCGAAGCCATATCCGGCGCAGACACCAACAACATGCCTGGAGAAACCTCATTGCGCTCCAACGCATTAAACAACCTATCGGCGTAAAAATCACTCATTGTTTTCTCCTTCCCACCAACTTTTCAGCTCTGCGATGGCTTCATCTCGATCCAAAGGACCACGCTCCAAACGGAGCTCCTTCAAAAACGCCCACGCTTTACCCACGACAGGTCCAGCCGGAATGTTTAGAATCTCCATGATCTCATTGCCATCCAAATCAGGACGCACCCTGGCTAGATCTTCCTTTGCGGCGATCTCTGCGATGCGTTCTTCCAAATGATCGTAGGTTGCCTGCAGCCTGGCTGCTTTCCTTTTATTCCTCGTGGTGCAATCAGCGCGAACCAACTTATGTAGCCGTGGAAGAAGCTCCCCAGCATCCGCAACATATCGACGCACTGCTGAATCTGTCCACTGACCTTCACCAAAGCCGTGGAAACGCATGTGCAAAAACACCAACTGGCCAACATCGCCCACCATCTGCTTGGAGTACTTCAGCTTGCGCATCCGCCGCCTCACGAGCTTCGCTCCCACCACCTCGTGCTGATGGAAACTCACCCGACCTTCTTCATTGAAGTCACGGGTATCTGGCTTTCCACAATCGTGCAGCAACGCAGCCCATCGAAGCACCAGGTCAGGACCATCTTCTTCCTGATCAATAGCTTGACGCATCACCTGCAATGAATGCGCATACACATCCTTGTGCTGCATATGCTCATCTTGAGTCATCTGCATCGCAGGAATCTCCGGGTAAATAATCTGAGCAAGCCCAGACTCCACCATGAGATCAATACCCGCCTCCGGGTTTTTACCAAGAATCAACTTATCCAACTCAACTTGCATGCGCTCAACCGTGATCCGAGTAATCTGCTGCGCCATCTCAGACATGGCAGTAAACACACGAGGAGCAAGAGCAAAATCGAGCTGCGACACAAAACGAGCCGCCCGCAGCATCCTCAACGGATCATCATTGAACGACTGCTCCGGTGTAGCTGGGGTATCTAAAGTATGGGTCAGCAAATCTTCCAACCCACCCACAGGGTCATGGAACTTTAACTCTCCATCTGCTTGAATCTCCACAGCCATGGCGTTGACCTTGAAATCACGCCTGATCAGATCACCTTCCAAGGTGTCGCCGAACGTCACCTCAGGGTTACGAGAGTTTCCGTCATAAAGATCAGAACGGAACGTGGTGATCTCAATCTGCTGACCATGCTTTTCCGCAGACAAAGTGCCAAACGCAATGCCGGTATCCCACACCACATCCGCATAATCATCCAAGATCGCCTTTGTTTCCTCCGGCCTAGCAGACGTTGTGAAATCAAGGTCATGGCCCAATTCCCCCAAGAAAGCATCCCGGACAGAGCCACCCACCAAGTACAAGGAGTGACCTTTTTCCGTAAACGCTGCCGCCAAAGGCACAAGAATGTCAGAAAGTTTCCCAATAGCCTGGTGAGCGCGCGCCATTAACGCAAGGCGATCTACTTCCTGATCCACGTGCTGTGGCGGAACTTGGTTCTGGGCATTTTGAGCATCCTGGGCATCCTGGGAATTCACGAATCTGAGTCTACCCAGTAGAACTGTGGGCAAAAACTGCTCTGTTGAGGAGGGCCAAATAGGTTCCCATATCCAAGGCAGCGGGGGAGCACTTTTAACGATTGCACGAATCCACCACAAATCTTAAATTTCCCGTGGTTTGTGGTGGATTGGTGCATGATTAGGCCTAAAATCTGCACGAATCCACCACAAACATGTTCGATTTAAAGATTTGTGGTGGGGATTTGCATGTGCGAGGCCAGCAACCAGGTTTTAAGCTTGGAGTCCTAATCAATAAAAGGAGCGCAGAAACCCCTTCTGCCACAGCAGGCGATTTAAGGGGTTGGACTTTCTCAAATGAGTCTAGGTGTGGGTATGCCTTTATTAAGCGCTTACAAGCGATTCTAGGAGGGGTCAGTTTTGGGGCTATTGTGACTAATGTGAAACCTGGAAGTTTGCTGATCAAATTCTCGTCCCCGTCTGCACTGACTGGGCTGAATCTGGTCGAAAATTCGCATTTTCAACCCTCCATTATGCAAATATTCGTTCGATTCCAGTAACTCGCCCAGCAAACCGAACGAATATTCGCATCCGGGCTACACTCGCGTGCCAATCCACCATTTTTCACCACCCGCCACCTGAAAATGGTGAATCCTAACGCTTTTCGACCCCCAAAAGCGTGCCAATTCACCAGTAAACTCAACCCGCCGAGGATTAATGGTGAATCCTAACCAACATCCGACATCACTCGGAAACCCAAAAGAAACTCAAGCGAAGTTGACCACGTGAAGACGCATATAAGAAGTCATTTAACCCCCGGGCGGTTCATTAGTACCGAATACCCACCTCTCACGATACGATTGGTTGAATGAGTGACTTGAAACCCGAGGGGACTACTAGCGGAGCGCCTAAACGCAGGCGTCGTCGCCGTTCTCGCCGTCCTTCAGGTCAGAACCAACAGAACCAACAGAACCAGCAGAACCAACAAAACCAGACCCAACAACCAAGCCAGCAAACACAGCAAGCCCAAACCCAACCCCAAAACCAACAAGGGTCTGAGAAAACCTCTCAACGGCCTAAGCGCCGTCGTTCTCGCAGGGGGCCAAACAAAAAACAAAACAACTCCCAGCAAAGCACCCAACAGAAAGAAAGCCAGCAGAAAGAAACTCAGCAAACCCGCCAGAAGCAATCCTCCAAACAATCCCTGGAGAAGACCCGGGGTAAGGGTAGGAGGTCTCCAACGAGGAGGCGTCCTAACAATAGGGTGCATCAGGCAGGCCAGCAGTCTCGGATGGTTACCTCTGATGAGACGTCGGCGGGTGGACTTGTTGTTTCTGGTCTTTCTGAGGCTGTGAATGAGCACAATGAAGTAGATCTGTCGAAGATTTATGTGGCGCTGATTGGTCGATTGGATCGTCGTGGTCGTTTGTTGTGGTCTATGCCGAAGGGTCATGTTGAGCCTGGTGAGGGTAAGGCTGCGACTGCGGAGCGTGAGGTCTGGGAAGAAACAGGCATCCATGGTGAGGTGTTCACTGAGTTGGGTGTGATTGATTATTGGTTCGTTTCGGAAGGGAAACGGATCCATAAGACGGTGCATCATCATTTGTTGCGTTATGTGGATGGTGATTTAAATGATGAGGATCCGGAGGTCACGGAGGTGGCGTGGATTCCGGCGAATCAGTTGATTGAGCATTTGGCTTTTGCGGATGAGCGGAAGTTGGCTCGTCAGGCGCATGATTTGCTTCCTGAGTTTGCGTTGAAGGAGAAGGCGGAGGGAAGGTCTACCCCGAGGTGAGTCGTTCGCTACGTTGTGTGTCGGTGTTGGCAGCCACAGCGGCCACGGCAGCCACAGTGGCCACAGCAGCCGTAACTATCGCCAGTTTCAGCACAGCACCAGTCCACGCGTTGCCGATTCCGCTTGATCCTTCTGATCCGACGGTGTCGGAGTTGTGGGTGAATCCGAGTGCGCGTGCTGATGATGAGATTTCTGATGTGGATCTGGAGATCTCAAGTTTCACAATGCCTAACAATGGGCTTGCGGCGCGGGTGGGGGAGTCGGTAAAGGCGCAGGTTAAGGTCACTAATCGTACGTCGCAGACGTTGAGCAATATTACGTTGCAGGCGCGTCGTCAGGAGGCGTCTTTTGATGTGGCGAGTGCCCGGGTGGCGGCGACAAGTAATGCTTATGGTTATTTTGGTGCTGCGTCAACTCTAGATAGTGAGCTTGAGCCGGGGGAGAGCGTTGAGGTGGATCTGGAGATCCCTCTTGATAGTTTGTTGATTTCTCAGGCTGGTTCTTTTCCCACGATGTTGGAGTTGTCGGGTCAGCTTGATGGGGTGGCGTCGCATTTGGATTCGCAGCGGTTTTTGCTGCCGGTTGTCGATGATGCACAAGAGCTCGATGCCCCGACCCCGACGACGATGATTTACCCAATTTCGGCGCAGACAAATGTGTTGGGTGGTGAAACTGGTGAGGCGCCAGAAGATCCGCCTTTGCTGGTCAGCTCCGACGCACTCGCTGGCGAGTTGGAGGCAAGCGGGCGTTTGCAAAAGCTTATCGACGCCTACCTCCATTCTTCCCCCGCCGTTCAACAAGCTACCTGTCTTGCCATTGATCCTCAGCTTCTTGATGTTGTTGATCGCATGACCGGCGGTTACACCGTGACGGACACTCGCCCCAGCACGGTGCGTCAAAATCAGCGACTTCGTGAGTTGTGGACTGCCGATAATCAACCCAACCCGGGCACACCTGGTACTGGCGCGGAAGATGCGGCAGTGTTTTTAGAAAAGCTTCGCCAAGCAGCAGCTAGTTCATGCACAGTGGCGTTGCCGTGGGCGAATACTGATTTGAATGCGGTGAGTGAAACCGGCAATCAGTGGCTGATGCGTGAAGCGTTGCAGCGCGGGGTGTCTACGTTTGAGGAAGTTTTAGGCGTTGTTCCAGAGTCCAATGTGGTGATTCCTGGAAATGGTTATGTTGATCCATCGACCGCGGGTGATTTGGGTTGGGCAGATAATGCGTTGGCTCCAGATCAGGCGTGGGAGGTGCAATCGCAGGATTTGGTTGCTTCTGCTGATGCTTCGGAGCAAAGCGCGTTGGATAATCCAAAGCCAACTCCGGGAAATGTAGAGGCTCCAACGCCGACCACTCCGGTGTCTGTGTTGGTGTCTGATAATACGGTGTGGCGGACCACGAGTGCGGATCGTTTCCATTCTTTGGCGCCGGGGGTTACTGCGGTGTCGTATCAGGGTTCGTTGTCGGCAACGTTGGCTACATTGGGCGAAAATCCGGAAACGGTGGGGTATTCCAATCCGGATTCGCGTTATGACTACGCGATGGATTCTGAAAGTGCCCGCAATCTCACAGGCCAGGCAGCGCTGCGGCTCACGGTGGATAATGGCGATGAGGATTCACCGGTGTTAGTCATGCCCAGTGCGGTGCTGGGCGCCGACGACGGCGAGATGTTGCTGCGCACCACCGAGGAATTGCTTCTTGACGGCTCCGCCCGACCTTTTTCCCTCAAGGACTACCTCACTACTAATGCTGAGCAACAAAGCATCTTAAATGCCGCCACGACCCCACCTGATGACACCGCTTTCGGAGCCCCTTATGATGATCCTGCTACGCTGACGGAAACGGAAATTTTACGCACCACGCAGCAGGCGGAATACATCGATGACTTAACGGGGATTATGTTTAATGATCCCAGCATTGCGTTGACTCGTTATGGTTTCACGGCACCGCTGCGCCATGATTTGTTGCGTGCTTTAAGTATTAATGAGCGTCGCTCAGTTGCCCGTCACTCCGAAGCGGCTTCAAGGGCAGATCGACTCCTTAACGGCAACCGCGATACTTTGCAGAAATTGCGCAGCTCTGTGGCATTGCTGCCACCGGGGAATGTGTATACCCGTACCTCTGATTCCTCGCCGTTGCTTATTGTTGCGCAAAATGGTTTGCCGCTTCCTGCTGAGACCCAGATTTTGTATTCCGGGAATCAGCAAGCACATATCAATACCCCCGGTGTGGTTCGAATTCCAGCGCAGGGTTCCATCACGTTGCAAATGACTGCTGATTTGCCGGATGAAAGTGCGCGTACTGATCTGACATTGTGGTTGGCATCCCCAGATGGGGCCACCATTAGTGAACCTGTAGAAATTACTGTCCAGCCTCGTCCCAACCTAAGCATCACGCTCTTTTTCGTGGCAGCAGGCATTCTGGCAGTGGGTGGGTTGTTGTTTATGAAGAAGAAACGAAACGTCGAAAAGCGTTTGCCCGGTACGGGATCGCCCAAACCGCCCCCAACCCACTAACGTATCGCATAGTTATTTTCGTCGTGCGCGCCGTTAAGGCGTGCACTTGTACATGAATGGTCAACAAGTGAGTTCTTCGCTTTCGAATAATTCGGAGCCTTCCGGTCTACGTGCCCGGATCGTTGCTCCTGCACCGCCGGCGCCTGTGCCTGAGGCGCGCAAGAAGGCTGTCGCACGCACAGATGGTGATCGCTCGAGTTTGAAAAACTCGCCCACAGCACCTGTGGCGCCTGTAACTGCCCAGCGTGAACCGGAGCCAGAAAAGCACACCTCCGATTCTGATGTGGTGCGCTCGACTGGGTCGATGGCGATCGCCACGCTGCTAAGCCGTATCACGGGATTCTTGCGCACCGTCATGATTGGTGCGGCTCTGTCCCCGGCGATTGCATCAGCGTTTAATACCGCAAACACTCTGCCCAACCTGATCACGGAGATTGTGTTGGGTGCGGTACTGACGTCGCTGGTGATTCCGGTGCTGACCCGCGCGGAGAAGGAAGACGCCGACGGGGGATCAGGATTTTTTAGGCGCCTGCTCACGTTGTCGGTGACGTTGCTGGGTGGTGTGACCATCCTGTCGATTATCGGCGCGCCACTGCTGACTCGGATGATGCTGTCGTCTGAGGGCCAAGTCAACGTGGTCATGTCCACGGCGTTTGCCTATTGGCTGTTGCCTCAAGTCTTCTTCTACGGACTGTTTGCACTGTTCATGGCGGTGTTGAATACCCGTGAGGTGTTTAAACCCGGCGCGTGGGCGCCTGTGGTCAACAACGTCATCACGCTCACTGTGCTGGGTGTGTACATGGTGCTGCCTGCACGTTTGCATCCGCATGAGCACGTTAGTGTGCTGGATCCTCAGATTTTGTTCTTAGGCATCGGTACCACTGCTGGTGTGGTTGCACAGTGTTTGATCATGATTCCGTACCTGCGTCGCGCGGGTATTGATATGCGCCCGCTGTGGGGCATTGATGCACGTTTGAAGCAATTTGGTGGCATGGCGCTGGCGATTATCGTCTATGTGGCTATTTCCCAATTTGGCTACATCATCACCACCCGCATTGCGTCGATTGCTGATGATGCTGCACCGTTTATTTATCAGCAGCACTGGATGTTGCTGCAGGTTCCTTATGGCATCATTGGCGTCACGTTGCTCACTGCCATCATGCCGAGGCTGTCCCGAAATGCGGCAGATGGCGATGATAGGGCAGTGGTGTCTGATCTTCAGCTTGGTTCCAAGCTGACGTTTATTGCGCTGATTCCGATCGTGGTGTTTTTCACTGCGTTTGGTGTGCCGATTGCCAACGCGCTTTTTGCCTACGGTCAGTTTGATGCCAATGCCGCCAATATTCTTGGTTGGACGTTGAGCTTTTCCGCCTTCACGTTGATTCCTTATGCATTAGTACTGCTGCACCTGCGTGTGTTTTATGCACGTGAAGAGGTCTGGACTCCTACCTTCATCATCGCCGGTATCACTGCCACCAAGGTTGTGCTGTCACTGCTGGCACCGGTGCTATCTAGTTCGCCTGAGCGCGTAGTGGTGCTCCTGGGTGCTGCCAATGGCTTCAGTTTCATCACCGGCGCGGTGATTGGTGCGTATTTGTTGCGAAAGAAACTGGGCCTGTTGGGCATGCGTTCTTTGGCGATCACCTCACTGTGGGCCTTGGGTTCCGCAGCAGTAGGCGCCGCTGCAGCGTGGGCGCTTGGATGGGCTATTCAAGCCGTTGTGGGTGATTTCCTCTTGGGCACCCTAAGTTCTGTGGGATACCTGTTGTACTTAGGTGTGCTTGGTGTCTTCTTCATCATTGTCACTGGTATCGTGCTGTCGCGTTCGGGTCTGCCGGAAGTACAAAACTTGGGCCAGGCGCTAACGCGTATCCCAGGTATGAGCCGATTTATTCGCCCCAACACCAAGATCTCTTTGGATGTCGGCGAAGTGTCCGAGCAAGATTTCTCCACGCAGCTGGTTGCTCCAAGCGAGTTCGCAGCCACACCTGTTCCACCACCAATGTCTGCCGGTATCGTTCGTGGTCCCCGTTTGGTTCCGGGCGCACCTGTGGGCGATGGCCGATTCCGTTTGCTTGCTGATCACGGCGGCGTCCAAGGCGCACGCTTCTGGCAGGCGCGTGAAATTGCCACCGGCAAGGAAGTGGCATTGGTGTTTGTGGATACCTCCGGCAACGCGCCTTTCGCACCGCTGTCTTCCGCAGCTGCAGCAGGTATTGCCTATGAGGTGCAGCGCCGCACTAAGAAGCTGGCAAGCTTTGGCAGCACGGCGGTGGCCTCTAATATCCGCACCGAGGCGTACCGCAATGGCTGTTTGATTGTGGCTGATTGGGTTCCAGGGTCCAGCCTCAGCGCCGTTGCCGAAGCCGGCGCTGATCCACGCGCCGCAGCGTTCGCGCTTGCTGAACTCACCGAAACCATCGGCATCGCCCACAGCAAGGGCATCCCCGCCGGCCTGGATAACAAATCCCGGATCCGCATCAACACCGACGGCCATGCCGTCCTCGCCTTCCCGGCGATTTTGCCCGACGCCTCAGAGCAGCGCGACGCTAAGTCCTTGGCCTCGGCCACCGAAATGCTTATCGACGCCACCCTCGCCCCCAATGACGTCAAGGCGATGATCACCCAAGCCCAAGATCTCGCAACAGCAGAAAACCCTGATTACGCATCACTGGCCATGGCGATGCGCACCTGTGGCCTGTTCACCGAAGAACCAACCCATCTGGTGGTGAAGAAAGAAAAGACACCAAAGCCGGCTAAACGCGATGGTTTCGGTGCCTCTGACTACACCGCCAAAGGCATGGCCGGTATCGCAGCAGTGGTAATTATTTTGGTCTCCCTCGTTGCTGCTGGCACTGCATTCCTCACCAGTTTCTTCGGCAGCACCAATGAACAATCCCCGTTGGCTCCTGTCGAAACCACTACCTCCGAAGCCCCGGAGCCAGTGGGACCACCTGTGTATCTAGAACTAGATCAAGCCCGCGAATGGGATGAAGGTGCAGGCGGTGCGGTAGCTGATGTCACCGATGGCGATACCTCTACCGCGTGGACTTCTACCGGCGGCGATGGCATCCTGGTTGACCTTTCCACACCAGCACAGCTGGACCGCATCATCTTAACCACAGGCTCTGGCTCAGATAGCTCAGTAACCTCCACCGTGAAGATCTACGCATTCCAAGATGCCTCACCGCATTCACTTACTGACGGCATCGAAATCGGCACCGTGGATTACTCCGGCCGCAGCTTAAGCCACAGCATCCGCGAATCCTCCAAACTTCCAGGGCAAGTGGAATCAGTGGTGATTTTGGTTGATGAGGTTCATTCCTCGAAGGCTGACAGCACCAGTCCACAAATGCAGATCGCCGAAGTACAACTTGTGGGTTGGTAAATTACGCGATTGTGATTGACCCCCATTAAGGTGCGCCCGCCCTCAGTTTTTCTAACTGAGGGCGGATTTTTACGTTCATCTAAAAGAATCAGCTCAGGGATAATTCCGAAGATTTCTTTGCACAAACTTCAAAGAATCAAGTTTCCTACCTCCCACCATGATGGGCGCTGACAACTTCCTCGCAGGAAAAACTCAGCCCATACTAAGTCCCATGCGGGATGTGAGGTGCATCCCTGCACTACACCGGGGGATTTTTATGACACTGCTGTCAAGGCAAAAAGAAGTAAGTGAGATCAGTGATGCTCAACTAGTCAAACGTTTCATCTCCGGCGATGCACGTGCATTCTCCACCATCGTTGATCGCCATGAACGCCACATGTTAAAAGCAGCTAAAAGATACAGCCGCAAACCAGAAGACGCCCAAGACATCCTCCAAGAAGCTCTTTTTAGAGCAAGCCGGAATATGCATCTTTATCGGGCAGAAGCATCACTTGGAACCTGGCTTCACACATTAGTCCTGAATAGCGGCTTTGATTGGGCCACCCACCGCTGCCAAGTAGAGTTCCCCGTCCTACATGAGCCCGTTATTGATTTGGACAAAGATCCACGCATTGCCGTAGATCCCTTGGGCTACCTCGATGTTGCCATGACGATTAGAAAAGCCATTGATCAACTCCACCCTGATCAAAGGATCGCCATCATCTTGGTGGACCTTGGTGGCTACACCGTAGAAGATGTGGCCGAAATCGAAGGAGTGAAAGTAGGCACCGTTAAATCACGCCGAGGGCGCGCACGTAAAGCACTGCGCGCCCTTTTGCATGCGGATTTCTTCGGCCCTGAAGACTAACCCATAACTGCGGTGACTGCCGGTTAGAAAGTAACTGGAACTTTTTCGGCAGTGTCTGACGTTGAAAACGAAGAGTTCACAACTAGGGTGAATGGTGCACATGAAGCTGCACTTTTAACGTTAACTACTTTGAGGGAAACAATGTCTGAAGAACAATCCGCCGTAGCACCAAAGATTCATGATGTCGCGATCATCGGTTCCGGCCCAGCTGGCTACACCGCAGCGGTATATGCAGCCCGCGCCGATCTCAACCCCATCATGTTCGAGGGCTATGAATACGGCGGATCTTTGATGACCACCACGGATGTGGAAAACTTCCCAGGCTTTGAAAAAGGCATCCTGGGCCCAGAACTCATGGAAAACATGCGCGCACAGGCCGAGCGTTTCGGCACCGACATGCACATGGAGTTGGTTGATCGCGTTGACCTCACCGGAGACATCAAAAAGCTGTGGGTTGGCGATGATGAATACCACGCACGCGCTGTCATTTTGTCCATGGGTTCTGCACCTCGCTACTTAGGTGTCAAGGGCGAGCAGGAACTTCTTGGCCGTGGTGTATCTGCATGTGCAACCTGCGACGGTTTCTTCTTCCGCGATCAAGATATCGCTGTTATCGGTGGTGGCGATTCCGCCATGGAAGAAGCCACCTTCCTCACCAAGTTCGCCCGCAGTGTCACTATCGTGCACCGCCGCGAAGAGTTCCGTGCCAGCGCCATCATGCTGGAGCGTGCGCAGCAAAACGAGAAGATCCGCTTTGTCACCAACAAGACCGTGGAAGAAGTCATTGAAACCGACGGCAAAGTCAGCGGCTTGAAGCTCAATGACACCGTCACCGGCGAAGACTCTGTACTCGATGTCACCGCGATGTTCGTTGCCATTGGCCACGACCCACGTTCGGAAATCCTCAAGGGCCAAGTTGAGGTAGATCCTGCCAACTACGTTTTAGTTCAGGAACCTTCCACCCGCACCAACCTCAGCGGCGTCTTCGCTGCAGGCGACCTGGTGGATAGCCACTACCAGCAGGCCATCACCGCAGCAGGATCCGGTTGCCGCGCAGCTATCGACGCAGAGCATTACCTAGCTTCTCTGGCCTAATTCACAGTTAGCCTTTATTCAAACCATGTACCAATGAATGTCGGGATTTCTTTTGAAGTCCCGTCATTTATTAATTTAGGAGAAAATTCATGAGCAACGTTGTTGCAGTAACTGAGCAAACCTTCAAGTCCACCGTCATCGATTCCGACAAACCAGTCATCGTTGATTTCTGGGCAGAGTGGTGCGGACCGTGCAAGAAGCTCAGCCCCATCATTGAAGAAATCGCCGGCGAATATGGCGACAAGGCAGTTGTCGCTAGCGTTGATGTCGATGCAGAGCGTACCTTGGGCGCAATGTTCCAGATCATGTCCATCCCATCTGTGCTCATTTTCAAAAATGGTGAGAAAGTTGAAGAATTTGTCGGCTTACGCCCCAAGGGTGAAATTGTGGAAAAGCTAGAAAAGCACCTCTAACTGGTATTCTTACTGCAGTTACTTGGATGAACTTTATCCATTGTGAATTTTCCCCAAACACCCCCAAATTTCGGGGTTTTGAAGATGAATAACGGAAGGAGCAGGGTGTCTAAAGTCCTGAGAGTTGGCGATCGCAGCCCGCGCGTAGCTGAAGTGCGCACTACGCTCGCTCGCCTCGGCGTGATTGAAGGCTATTCCCGGGAAATGTCCGCCAAGACAGAATCCCAGAAGTTCCACGAAGAAGAGACGCTTTTCGACGAAGAACTCAGCCTCAGCATTAAATCATTCCAGCAAGCTCGAGGTGTCGTACCTTCCGGGCTTATCGACGACCTCACCCTGCGCGTAATCCGCGAAGCCTCCTACACTCTCGGAACACGTGTCCTGGCCTACCAGCCGGGCAACCAACTTGTTGGCGACGACGTCGTAGAGATCCAATCACACCTCCAAGAGCTGGGTTTCTACGCTGATCGCGTGGACGGTCACTTCGGCGAGTTAACGCACAAAGCCGTGATGAACTACCAGCTGAATTACGGCATGCAAGCAGATGGCATCTGCGGCCCAGACACCATCCGTGCACTGTCCCGGTTAGGTCTACGCATCAAGGGTGGATCAGCTCAAGCCATCCGTGAACGCGAACGCATGCGCAACGCAGGACCGCGCCTTGCCGGTAAACGTGTGGTGATTGATCCAGCACTCGGCGGCCCCAACAAGGGACAGATCGTCAAAGGCCCTTACGGTGACATCTCTGAGGAAGAAATTCTTTGGGATCTAGCCACCCGCCTCGAAGGTCGCATGATCGCAGCAGGAATGGAAACCATCCTGTCACGCCCTCACATGGATGATCCCAGCAGTCGCGACCGGGCCTCCATCGCCAATGCTTTCAGCGCCGACCTCATGTTAAGCCTGCACTGTGATTCCTACCCGAATGACAAAGCCAACGGTGTGGCCAGTTTCTACTTCGGTTCAGAAAACGGCACCAACTCACTCACCGGTGAAACACTGTCGGCATATATCCAAAAGGAAATCGTCGCCCGCACCCCCTTAAACAACTGTGGCAGCCACGCCCGAACATGGGAAATGCTGCGTCTGACCCGCATGCCGATGGTGGAAATTGTCACCGGCTACCTCACCAACCCCGATGATGTCGCCGTGCTTACCGACCCTAAAATGCGTGATCGCATCGCCGAAGCCATCGTGGTCGCCGTCAAGCGTCTCTACCTTCTCGATGAGGAAGCCCAACCCAAGACCGGCACCTTCAAATTCGACGAGCTTCTACGTTCCGAGCAAACCGGTTAACCAGAACGCCATCGTAGGTTACTGAGAGCATCTGATTACTCCGACCAAACATAGATGACAAGATTTTCGATTTTCACGAATCTTTGTCATCCCTGTCCGGTTTGAGGCGAGATAAACCAAACATATGTGTCAAGATTTTGAGTTTTCTGGTTTTCTTGGCACCCATGTTTGGCCTGGCGTGGGTGGTCGAAATTTTGGCGGCTAACCTCCCGAAATGCGAGGCTCCAGAATCGTTTCTGACGGCTTTTCAAGGCCCTACCTACACCAAGGATCATCGCAGATTTTGGACGCCTTAAAAACGCTCTAAGTGTGCCGCCAACTTAAGGGCGATTTCTTAAGTTCGATACCGCACTTCCGATACCTCACGCTCAATTTCTTAATACCGATTTCAGTGCGATTTCCACTTAAAACCGACTGGTATTGAATGTGCGAAATTGAGGATAAGGAATTGGAAACGCGAAATCGAAGTTAAGGTATCGAAGTTAAGGTAGGGGACGGCCTTGGTTAGTAGGCTCCCATTTCCGCCAGTAGCCGTTGGGCATCCTTCGCGGTTAAAAGCACCGTTGCAGGTGGCAGTTCCATCCGCAGACGGGGCAATACGGGATGGTCGGCGACGATTTCAAAACCTGCAGATTGCAAAGCGTCAACATCAATAAGGCCGATGTCTAAACGTTTTGCCACGATCTCATCTGTTTCAGAATTAGCTGTGCTGTCGGTGCGATAGCCAAAGGCCTCGACGGCTGGATAATCGAGGCGGATTAGTTCCATGAGGGAGGCGTCGAGAAGCGCCGATTCCATGCCCGTGCCCCGGAAAACCTCGTCGATGAACAGACTGCTGATGATCGCGGCGTCAGAGGATATCGGTGCCGTAGGCAGCGCTTTCGCACCTGGGGCGGCATCGCGGTCGCAGAAAATAACTGACGCCAGCGCCGGAGTCCCGTTGCGGTAACCAATGTTAAAACCGCAGGATTGGGACTCCAACAAAGTGGTGGACAGCCACGCTTCCTTCTCAAACACCGGATCCGCCTTCATGGCAACCTCCGGGGCAAGCTCCCAAAACACCGACTTACGAGCCTGCGGGTGCAGGAAATCTAGGTGTTCCTGCACGATGGGGAAAAGTGAAGCCTGCAGCATGGCACCAAACCCAGATTAACGACCCTGGATCAAGGACATAATGCGCTCGAAATCATCCTTGTCGCCGAATTCCACCACGAGCTTACCCTTCTTCTTACCCATCATCACAGAAACCTTGGTGTCCAAATTATCCGCCAAAGATTCCGCTGCACGAGTAAACACCTCAGGAGTTTCAGCCTTTTCGCGGGGCTTTTTCTCCTCTGGCTGATCGCCACGGTTGTGCAGCAGCACCAATTCCTCCGTAGCACGCACGGATAGGCCTTCAGCGATAATGCGCGTAGCCAGGCTATCTTGAGCTTCTTCACCAGCTTTAAGGCCCAGCAATGCTCTTGCATGGCCGGCTGACAACACTCCAGCCGCCACCTTGGTCTGCACATTCACTGGAAGACCAAGCAAACGAATCATATTGGTGATCACCGGACGGGAACGGCCCAACTTATCGGCCAACTCTGCTTGGGTCACACCAAATTCTTCTAGCAGCTGCTGATACGCAGCGGCTTCTTCCAAAGGATTCAGCTGCACCCTGTGGATGTTTTCCAGCAGGGCGTCGCGCAGCATCGCGCCATCTTCGGTCTCTCTGACAATTGCCGGAATGACCTCAAGGCCAGCACGCTTGGATGCACGCCAACGACGTTCACCCATGATGAGCTCAAAGCCCTCATCGGCTCTGCGCACCACGATTGGCTGCATGAGACCGAACTCAGTAATTGAGTGCACCAACTCATCCAGCGCCTGTGGATCAAACTCATGGCGAGGCTGCTGTGGATTAGGGCGAATCTGCTCAACGGGAATCTCTTGGTAGGAGGCGCCGAAATCAGTTGTCTGTGCTGGTTCTTTAGTGACCTCCGGGGTAGTGACCTCCGGGGTAGTGGCCTTGTCAGCGCTCTTGTCTACCTCAGTGGCAGCAGGCTTAGCTTCTTGTTTAGGCGCCTGGCGTTCTGGAGCAGCTGGCTTAGGTGGCACACTGGTCTTCGTTGAGATGTTGCGAGCACCAACCGTGCCGCCAAGAATAATATCAGCCGCACCGCCGCCAAGACCTGGGGAATTACTTGGTCCTGAGGGAATAAGTGCGGCCAGACCGCGCCCCAGACCGCCCTTACGCTTTTCCGTCTGGGACTTGTCGGAACCCTTGTTCTGAGCCATCGCTCTTAGACGCACCTTTCGTACAGCACAACAATTAACGTATTCAAAGAAGTTTACTGCTATTTAGCAGGTTTTAGGCCGATCGGACCGGATTCTTCACTAGGTAAGAAATCCCCACGAGTGGCAAGCTCTTTTGCAGCATCCAAATAAGCCATCGCACCCCGAGAGCCCGGATCATATTCAATAACAGTCTGGCCATAGCCTGGAGCCTCAGAGACCTTGACGGAACGTGGGATTTTGTTCTTCAACACCACGTCACCAAAGTGATCGTTGACCTCGGTGGCTACCTGTTCTGCCAAGTTGGTACGGGCATCGTACATGGTTAACAAAATGGCAGAAATATGCAGCTGGCGGTTAAGGTGCTGGCGCAACATGGTGATGTTGTTGAGCAGCTGACCCACACCTTCCAGTGCGTAGTATTCACACTGAATAGGGATCAACACTTCATTCACGGCGGTCATCGCATTGATGGTCAACAGACCCAACGATGGTGGGCAGTCAATGATCATGTAATCAAAATCGTGCTTGTCAATGAACTCACGGCCCAAGGCATCTGCCAAGCGGTACTCGCGGCGCACCAAACTGACCAACTCAATTTCTGCACCAGCAAGATCTAACGTTGCAGGAATGCAGAATAGGTTTTCATGTGCCGTGGACGGCTGCATGGCTTCTTCTGCGGTGCATTCACCGATCAACAGTTCATAAGACGATAAGGTGCCAGAACGGTGCTCAACGCCCAAAGCTGTCGACGCATTTCCCTGTGGATCCAAATCCACAACCAAAACTTTCAGCCCATGAATTGCCAAAGACGCAGCCAAATTCACCGTCGACGTGGTCTTACCAACGCCACCTTTTTGGTTCGCGATAGTAATCAGACGTGGTTCTTGAGGTTTCGGCAACGTCAGGGAATTGGGTGTCATCACCTGAGCTGCGCGACGCGCTGCCGCAGCAATTGGTGTGTCTTCCCAAGTAGTGTCTTCCATCGACGTCAACCATCCCTATCTTTCTGTGCATAAGAAGTGCTCATACACACGCCATCGATTCCACATTAGTGCTTAATGCTGTACCCATTCCACCACAGTGGAAGGTTACTTTTCTCTACGGATTGAAATAAGTGTCGTGGGCTCAGCCAGCAGCTTTTCACCCACTGTATAAACCTTAATATCGGCGCCACCAGCCTTGCGGATCTGCTGGGCATCACGCTCAATTTCTTCCTCCACGCTGGAGCCTTTCATAGCCACCATGCGTCCACCAATCTTCACCAACGGTAAAGACCAGGCGGCAAGTTTGCCCAACGGTGCCACAGCACGAGAGGTCACAACATCAACCTGCCCGACCTGCTTGCGCACAACTTTTTCCTCAGCGCGACCACGAATGACAGTTACATTATCTAGTTGCAGAGCCTCTTTGACCTCATTGAGATACACCGAACGCTTCAGCAACGGCTCAATGAGTGTGATGGAAAGATCTGGACGTGCAATAGCAAGAGGAATACCAGGTAGTCCTGCACCAGAACCAATATCTGCGACTGAAATACCTTCATCCATGGCTTCGCCAATGACACCGCAGTTAAGAATATGGCGATCCCACAGACGCGGAACTTCACGTGGGCCAATGAATCCACGAACAGATCCATCAGTTGCCAGAGACTCATGATATGCAATGGCTTTCTCGAGGTTGTCCCCGAAAATTTCAGCGGCTGCTGGTGGCGTAGTCATGAAAAAAGTCCCCTTCGGACACGTAATTAAAGCGGTACAACACTTAACTATAACGACTCAACGCGCAATGCTTGAGTGTTGGCTGCCGAATGGTGGTTTTTAGCGTCGAAAAGCAATAAAAAACCGCCACCCCGTAGGTGCGCGGGATAGCGGTTGTTGGTGAAAGAAGGCGTTTTACTTCTTCCGCTTTTTTGTGTTTTGCGGCTTGACGCCAGGCTTTGGAGCGGTGGTGCGCTTTGCTGCGCGCTTTGCTTCCTCCTCGGCTTCTTCTTCGGCATCCATCTTGCTGAAAATGTAGCGCTGCTGGAAGAAGGTCCACACGTTGTTCGACATCATGTACACAAGCAAACCGATGGTCCAGATAAAGCCGGTGAACAAAATGGTAGCTGGCATGAACCACAGCATCATCTTGTTCATCATCTGCATCTGCATAGCCATCTGATCGCTTGACGCTGCCTGCTGCTTGCCAGCTGCCTTGCGGGCTTCCTGACGGTTGACAGACAAACGCGCGTTCATGTGGGTTGCTACAACAATGATCAAAATCATTGGGGCTGCAACAAGTGCGATGTTAAGGCGGGAGACATCCAGACCTAAGAAAGCGTCGAATGCATCAGCTGGCATGGTGATGTAGGACGACAGCGGTGCACCGAAAAGATCAGCGCGCAGGAAGGACTGAACCTCATCAACACCGAAGATGTAGTTAGCGGTGTTGGCGTTTTCTTCCACCGTCATGCCCAGCTGGCCGACACCTTCACCGGTACGGTTGAAGGAACGCAGCACGTGGAACAGGCCCAGGAACACCGGGATCTGCACCAGCATTGGCAAACAGCCGGCAATGGGGTTAACGCCCACTTCCTTTTGGAGTTTGCGAGTCTCCTCCATCATCTTCTGCTGGTCATTTTTGTACTTCTCGCGAATGGCCTGCATTTTTGGAGCCATGTCTTGCATTTTGCGCTGGGAACGCATCGTGTTGACCATTGGCTTGACCAAGACTATACGCACGGTGAAGGTCAAGAACATGATCGACAAGGCCCAGGTGATTCCGGAGTCTGGGCTCAACACAAAGCTAAACGCTTTGTGCCAGAACCACAGAATGGCCGAAATTGGCCAATAAATAAAATTGAGCACTGTGAGTCGAAACTCCTTGGGATTAATTGGGACTATGTACTTTTATCAGGATTTCTAGGTCACTGTTTCAGTGAACCAAAATCCATGGTTTGGCACCGGGTCGAATCCTCCAGGATGCCAGGGCCCACATTTGGACAACCGTGCAGCGGAGAGAATAGTTCCCTTAAAAGCCCCATGAACTGAGACTGCTTTCAATGCATAGGTGCTGCAGACTGGATCAAAACGACAGGTGGAACCCATCTTAAGACCCGAAAGATACTTTTGGTAGAAGCGCACAGCTGAAGCTGCCAACTTCGCCGGAATACTTTTCGGTTCTGGGATATCGAGCGGATCGTCACTTGTTGGTGCGCACACGGCGTGCTTTCCCCAGACCGTAACGGATATCTTTTTCAAGCTCCGCTGACGTTGCTTCCCCTGATCCTGCTAATGCGCGGATCACCACATGATGAGTGGGGGAAAGTAGCTCTGGTGATTTTTCTGCAATGCTTGCACAGATATGACGAAGCCGTCGGGAGGTGCGGTGGCGAACCACCGCATTTCCGACGGCCTTAGAAACGATAAGGCCGAACCGTGGACCACCGAATGAGGCAACTTCGCCTTGTTCGGTGCCATCCAACGATTCGGCACTATCCCACAAGTGCACAACAACAGTTTTGCTTCCAGCGCGACGCCCTTTCCTCATCACCATGCGAAATTGTTGGGAAGAGTTAAGTTTATGTTGCGCTGGAAGCACTGTTGCTTACACCTTTTAAAGTGGTGACGCTAAAAATTACGCGGTCAGCTTTGCGCGACCCTTGCGACGACGAGCCGCAACAATTGCACGACCTGCACGGGTACGCATACGAAGACGGAAGCCGTGAACACGTGCACGACGACGGTTGTTCGGCTGGAACGTCCGCTTGCCCTTTGCCATGTTAAACACTCCTAAATATTTTGTTGTCGGATCACCGGACACACCGGTGCGACGGACGGTGTGCGCGAAAATTTTCGCGCCAGCCCGATGCCGGGGGAACGGATCACCCAACGTTGGATGATTTTTTTGAGATTGCAGATTCGTGGTTGAAGCCGCAGCAACGCTTTATGGAAAGTGCTGCTCTCAAGCACATTCGTTGCGACTGGAGGCTTTGGGATAAACATCCGGGAGTCACACGATGCGACAGACTCGTTCAGCTTACGGGAAAACGACCAGCGAAAACAAATTTGCCCATTGGCAATTCGGCGGGGGCACCCGTAATTACAAAGCTGGCATTAAGCACTGGTTAGAGGGCATATCGCCCGTCCAAACGCTTTTCGACGCCACCCTCCGGCGAACTTACATTTCGCAAGATTCCACAGGGGTTGGACATGGGGATTGAACTGCGGGTAACAATGAAAATTACACACAGCATCAACAGCCTGTGAAAAGTTCCACCTGTGGATAACATTTAAAGCCCGCCTTTAGATCAATAAAAGGCCTTGAATATCCGCAGGTAAGAGCAATTTTAGGGTTGATGCACATTTTCCACAGGCAATGCACTATCCTGTGGATAAACGTTTTTGGGAAAAGTTATCCACAGCTGTGGACAACATTGTGGAAACAATGGTTATGGGCATTTTTCGATGTGAATGAGGCTGTAGAAACATCGAAAAGGCTCACGTGGATAACAAGCGGATTTTCACCCCGCTCTTTGAGCACCTCCGCCACCTACCATCCGCAGCTGAATTAAATTATTTTTCGATAGTTTCGCCATAAGGAGATACCTAAAATA